>JAFSOM010000478.1 GCA_017447005.1 Oscillibacter sp. | reverse complement strand
GCGCGTATCATACGGTTACGATATGGAAACGATACGAAAACTCCCGGAACTGATAAGCGTACTGATAACGGCGGCGCGAACGATTCCGCCGCGTAACGTTCTGACAGCGTTCGGCGTATGGCTGATAATTTTCGCGTTGCGCAAGATTAAAATACGCCGCCGTCGCCCCGCGATTGCGTTCGAAGACGAAACGGAGACGTTTTCGCCGGAGGACGACGAGGAGGAAACGCTTTCGCCGGAAGCGGAAAAGGGCCTGATTGGAGAAGATTTAATTGCCGATATTCTCTATGAAACCGTCCCCGGAGAATTTCAGGTTTTGCGTAACTTATACGTGCCGTACAAGGACGCGACGACGGAACTTGATATAGTCATGGTACACGAGACGGGAATTTTCGTATTCGAGAGCAAGAATTATCGCGGCTGGATTTACGGCTCCATGGGAGACTTGAACTGGACGCAAATGTTCCCGAATCGCCGGACGCGTCCGTTTTATAATCCGGTACGCCAAAACCGTAACCATATCAAAGCGTTATCGCAATACTTAGGCATCCCGTCGCGCTTCTTCCGTTCCTGTATCGTATTTTCCGACGAATGCGAGTTGCGCAAAGTCCCGGAAACGTCCGCGCTTACGGTCATCACGCAAACTTCCGAGTTGGAGGAACGCTTGCGACATACAATTTCCGCGTTACCGTCGGCGTTCCGTCCGGAGGAAATACGGGACATTTCCGAAAGACTGCTCCCGCTGACGGACGCGGATTCATCAGTCAAAGAAAAACATATCGAACGCATACGGAACGCGCTGGAAGCGGAGATTTGTCCGTTTTGCGGCGCGGAACTCGTGATACGGCGCGGAAAGCGCGGCGAATTTTGGGGCTGTTCCAATTATCCGCAGTGCAAATTTAAAAGGAATATCACGTAAACGCGGCGTTATCATAAATTGAACGCTATGTTATCTAAACCGAACGCCATATTATCTAAGCTGAACACTATATTATCATAAACTTAACGCTATGAGGTGAAACCATGAAAATCGGCTTACAGTTCGCCATGCCCGCGGAGTTTCACGCGCTCCCCGGCGCCAAAGACATTGAACCGTTCCAGACCGTTTCCGGCGTGCCGTTCTACCATATCGCCCCGGACGTTATCGCCTGCGCGGGCGGTATCGGAAAGGTCAACGCGGCGATGGCCTGTGAAATTTTATGTTTGCGCTTCGGCGCGGATATGGTTATCAACGCGGGCGTGGCGGGGTGTATGACGGATTTGCCCACGGGCGCCCTCGTCGTGCCGTCGGACTACGTACAGCACGACATGGACACCAGCGCGATAGGCGACGCGCCGGGGTTCGTTTCGACCGTCAACCGGCTGGAGTTCCCGACGTGGAAACCGGAACGCTGTATCGAGATTTTACGCGGGATGGGCGTCAGCGCGACGACGGGCCGCGCCGCTACCGGCGACTGGTTCGCCACAGGTACCGACCGCGCACGCTGGATTCGTGACGCGTTCCGCCCGACGCTGATGGAAATGGAAGGCTGCGCAATCGCGCAGGTGTGTTGCCGGAATGATACGCCATTCGTCGCGCTGAAATCGGTATCCGACCACTTATTCAAGGACGGTCAGGTAGAGGAGTATTTCGACTTCGGACAGGCGTTAGAGAACCTCGGAAAAGTCCTGCTTCCCTTTGCGTTAGCCTTGCAAAAGGAGACGCTGTCATAAACTTTACGATACCCCCCTAAATCCTCCCTTTCATGGGAGACTTTCCGAAACTTTCGACGTAATTTCATTGATTTTACGTTTCAAAATTCGTCCCCCCGCCCCCGAAAGGGGAGGGGGACAGGGGGCGGGGTTCGTAACGCTAATTTAAATTACCGTTATCATAAAGCGGAGGAAAACCATATGGAACGTATCGCAAGTTTTGAGGTTGACCATACGAAACTGTTGCCGGGGCTGTACTTATCCCGGCGCGACGGCGGCGGCGACATTGTTACGTTTGACTTACGTTTCAAGCGTCCGAACACGGGCGACTTGCTCTCCAACGCGGAAATGCACTCCACGGAACACCTCATAGCGACGCTTTTACGAAATTCGGCGCATAAGGACGCCGTGGTGTACTTCGGGCCGATGGGCTGTCAGACGGGGTTTTATTTCCTGTTCGACGAGCGCCGCCTGTCCGTGGAAGGCGCGATAGAGCTGTTAAAGGAAGTATTCGCGGCGGCGGCGGAGTTCGACGGCGATATGCCCGGGAAAAGCGCGGTGGAATGCGGATGCTATAGCAATCTCGACGTGGAAACGGGGCGTAAGGTCTGCCGCTTCTACCGCGATGTTATCCGCGACTGGACGCCCGAACAACTGGCGTATGCCAAGTGACACGGTAACGAAAAATCCACGTATGATAAACGAACGATAAGAAAACAATACGCGTATCATAAACCCCCGTCCGACGGATTTTCAGTCGAACGGGGGTTATTTTTAGTCATCACAAATGGACTCCTCAATGATGTTACGTTTTATTTTGACGCGTCCGCCGTGTTTGTTTTCCCATTTGGCCCGCTCCGCGTTTGTGATATTGACAGTCCCTCTGAAAACGATACGGAGAAACGCCGCGTAACCTTTCAAATCCCTGACCATTGCGAGCGTATTATCAAGCTGTCCCATGGCTTTTTTCACGTCGGAACCTTTCAGTTCGATAAAGTACGTCCGCCGCGCCGTATCATTGACGACCAGATAATCACAGCGCGAAACCGTCGTTCCCCTGATAATGCCGCCGTCCACTTTGAATTGCCGTACCTCGTGCCGCCGTTCATTGATTCCGATATGCTTACACCCGTTTTCCTCGGATACGACACGCGGAATGGCTCCTTCCTGACGCGGCTTATGGTCTTTCGTGTAGATTTCCATAGGTTACTCCTCATCGTCCCAATGATAGAGTTTCCCAAGGAACAAATCGCTCACGGCGTTGATGTCCTCCGAAACCGCGTCAATCAGTTCGTTGCGAATCATGCGCACGCCGTCCGCGTCCGTCACGGCGTTTTCCATGCCGCCGCCGCTGACGAAATAGGCGTCCGTGCGCCCGGGGGAAAGCCAGTAATCCGGCGTAAGCTGATACTCCTTTTCGAGCGTCTCCCGCAAACCGTCCGCCAGTCCCGCGCTTTCGCACTGACTGCCCATCAGCAGATAGTTGAACGTGCCGAGCAAATAGGGGCTGTGGGTCGTCACCATAACCTGATTGCCCGCGTTGCGGAACAGGGCCAACAATTCGCCCATTGTTCGCTGGGAATCGGGGTAGAGGTTGGATTCCGGCTCTTCAAAGACAAGGAACGTCTTTTTTTCCTCCAGCAGATAATAGAACATCAGATTCAGCGGCCATACGGCTTCCTGTTGCCCGGAAGAGGCGTGACGCAACGGGATAAGAGTCTCGTTCGGAAGAACTAAGTTTTCCGCGCCGTTTACGGAGCGATATTTCCCGCCAAGGATTTTCGCGCTTCTGAGCATTATATAAAGAAGCGTCCGTATTCTCGCGTTCGCCGTTTCTCTCCTTGTGATAACTGGGCCAAGCGAACCTTCAAATAAAGGCCTCAAACGTAAAATCCGTTCGATATAATCAATTGTCAGATAATCCATAGAAAGGCGTTGCGCGTCGTTCATGGACGTTAAGACATAGTTTAACTGTGAACTTAGCAGAGTTGTTAAATGTCTGCCGGCGGGAATATATATCGGGGCGTAATCGTCATGAAAAAGAGCGTTCAGCGCGTTCTCATATTCCGTTTTATCACGCGGAGAAAGCGGATGAGAGGCTTTCGGATTCGTTTTATCCAAAGAAGCCAAATAAGCGGAAATCATGTCGCTAAACTCAAGTTTCGGTAATGTAATTACACCAACAGGAGTATCATCTTGCGTAATGGATACCCGAATCCATATATCCTTTGTGTAATCGTATCTTAGAACCGTATCGTCCCGGCAAAATGAATCATCAAAGAATCCGCTAAACTTATCTGTCAGTATCGCGTCAAGCATATTGTCCCATGAAGATTGAGCGTAACGCTTCGCCAAGGGCAAGCCACGGAGCATTAAGTCAATAATATCCCCTTTCACGCTACGGAAAAAATAGACCGCTTTCGCAATCGTACTTTTCCCCTGCGACTGCGGGCCGACAAAGACCGTGAAATCATTGACAATCATTTCACAGTCTTGAATCGGCCCTAAATGATGAATGGTCAGTTTCGGATACTGTTTCCGTTCGTCCATGACGTTTCCTCCATGCGGCGCTTGACAATCGCGGATTTACGGACAGTATAACATCCTAAAGCGGAAAACGCAAGGAAAATTTCAACGGGAACGGATACCGTTATCACAGCTTATCGACCATCAGACAGCGCATGGCGTTGAGGACGGCGAGAACCATCACGCCGACATCCGCCGCTATCGCTACCCACATATTCGCGTAGCCAATCGCGGCGAACAGTAAGCAAACGGCCTTGACGGTCAGCGTAAAGAACAGGTTTTCGCGCACGATACGCACGCACTTTCGGGCAATGCGGATAGCGGTAGGAATTTTCAAGGGGTCGTCGTCCATGAGAACCACGTCGGCGGCCTCGATGGCGGCGTCGGAGCCTAACGCGCCCATGGCGATTCCCACGTCGGCGCGGGACAGCACGGGCGCGTCGTTGATACCGTCGCCCACGAACGCGAAACGCTGTCCGGGCTTGCATTCGTTGAGCAAGGTTTCGGCGCATTGCACCTTATCGGCGGGGAGCAACGCGGCGCGGTAGTCGTCCACGCCTAACTCGTCGGCGACGCGTTGCGCGACGTTCTCCGCGTCGCCCGTCAGCATGACGATTCTTTCGACGCCCGCTTTGCGTAACTCCCGGACGGCGTCGGCGGCGTGTTCCTTGAGTTCGTCGGAAATAACGATATGCCCGCCGTAACCGCCGTTCAAGCTCATATGCAGTATCGTCCCGGCGTGGCGGCACGGGCGATACGTTACGCCTAAGCGCGTCATGAGCTTTTCGTTGCCCACGGCGACGGCGACGCCGTCTACGTCCGCCGTGACGCCCTCCCCGCCGCGCTCGTGAATTTCCGTCACGCGCTGACGGTCAAGCGGCTTTCCGTGCGCGGCCTGTAGGCTCTTACTAATCG
>JAFSOM010000477.1 GCA_017447005.1 Oscillibacter sp. | reverse complement strand
GGAGGAAGCTATGAACACGACGGATTATGTGTCGCTGTTCTTTCCGTTTACCAAACTGGATTTCAGCAAGCGGGGCATTAAATCCGTATGGAACATCTCGGACAGGAAAATGATTGCGCTTGCCATGACCTATCAAACGTCCCCGCAGGCGCAGGCCATGTCGTTTATGCGCAATTACGCCGAGCGTTACGACTGGATTACGACTGTGTTCAAGGACTGGGCGTTTACGTTCTTTACGTCGTTCTTCTATTATCACGATTATGATAAATTAGACGAGTACAGACGGGACATTTACCGTCAGGCGATAACGGCGTTTGACGGAAACGCGCCGTCCTACCATATCGAACTGCGCGACCGTCCGACGCTGGTGTGGGACTTCCATTCCCTCATGCTGGGGATTCAGATGATGTTCAGCTTTATGCTGACGGACGATGCGCGACCGCTCCGGCTATGCCACGAATGCCAGAAGCCTTTCGTCGCCAAAAAGCCGAACGATAACTTCTGCTGTAACGATTGCCGGGAGAAATATAACGCGAAACATAATCAGCCGTAATGCGTATGGACGCTTGGCCTGTCGGAAACCGATTCCGGCGGGCCGTTCTTTTTGTCACAGCCTGCGCAGATACATAGCCGGGACTGTCTTTGTCAGCCACACCCCGTTGACCGAGCGATAAAAGACAAATCCGTCCCGTGACATCCGACCGCTCAATACCTCATATATAACTGGCCTCCCGTGACGGATTCCCACGCTCCGCGCCGTGTCCTCATCGCCCGACAGGTGGACGTACAGTCTCTCCTTTGGCAAAAGTCCCTGCGCGTCAATGGACGCCGCGTACTTTTCGCCTGTGCCGTGGTACAGAATTTCGGGCGGCTCCATGACGGGCAATTCCACGTCAACCGGAACGGAGTGTCCCTGATTCGCCCGGATGAGCGTATGATTCTCATTAAAAGAATAGCGTTGCTTTTCGTCCGTCGCCACAATCTTTTCCAGCGTTTCGCGGTCAAACGGGCGCGACTTCCGAACCCCGGCGATGAGTTCTTCCACGTTGGCCCACCCGTGTCCATCCAACGTAATGCCCGCCGCTTCCGGGTGATGGCGCAGAATGAGACTGAGGTATTTGCTTGTCGATTTCAGATTCATGGCGCGTCTCCTCCTGAACGGAAATATCCGTCGCTACCTTATAATAGCTCATTGGGCGCGGCGCGGTCAACCCAAAACCGCCCGGAGAACGTCTTTTCTTTCGCACAGATTCTCCACATGAATTAGTCCCTTCTTTTCGCGGCGTCGGGCGTATTCCAGAAATTCGCGGGCGTTGCTCGCCGGATGCCATACGAAAGCTACCAGATAATCGCACTCGTCAATCATGCGGCGGTTCGCCCGCACGATAGCGAACTTTCGCGGAACGGATTCCATGCTCTGCGGGTAATATGTCCCGTCATAGCCTTGCGGCGTTAAAACCGGACGTTCCGCCGGATGATAGGGAATGACAAGGAAAAGGCGTATGTCGGGAAAGCTGTTTTTCAGGGCGACGACCGCTTTCCCGGACAGGCGGTCAAAATTCCCGTAGCCGCCCACGTAAAATCGCGTCACGCCGCAATCCGTAACCAGACGTTTCGCCGTGTCCGTCAAACAGGGCAATAGCCGTTTGTCGGCGTCACGGTGTCCGATGAAAAAGCATGACTTCATATCCGCGCCTCACTTCCGAAAGTAGTCTAACAGCTAACAAATAGCAGTTTAATAGAGGCTACTCCGCAAGTCAAGAAAAATATAAGCTAACAGAGTACAAAAATAATCTGTCAGCTTATAAACAGAGGTGGAGTATGGACAAGAAGTCACTCGGAAGGAAAATTAACGCGGCGCGGAAAGACCGGGGCCTTACCAGCGAAAAGCTGTCTGAAATGTGCCATGTCAACGCGACGTATCTTAGGCAAATTGAATCCGGCGCGAAAACGCCCAGCCTGCCGCTGTTCGTATCGCTGTGCCGGGAGTTGCGGGTGTCGCCCTATTATCTTCTGGCGGAACAACTGCCAGAGCCGGAGGCCGGGGACATGGACGCGCTATGGGAATTATGGAACAAAGCCACTCCCCAGCAAATCAAGATGATTTGCTCTATCATCCGTAGCGCGTTGGAGAATTTCTGAAAGCGGCGTACCCCGGCTGAAATGAAATCCAGCCGGGGAAAGGGCATAATTCGGATACGCGCCGCTCACGCCACTCGTAAGGGCGTCGGAGCGTCAGCGCGTCACGGCGGCGACGGAACGCCGTCCGCAACGTACTGACGCTATGCCTTTTCACATTGTATTTTGTCTCTCTATAAGGCCATCCCCTTTCTAATTTCCACATGATTGTTGCCAAATTGCGCCTGATAAGCCGTTTTCACCGCCTTTTTGACAACTGACAAGCCTATCCGCCACAGATGAGCCGCAGTCAAGATGTATTAGGGGCTTTCTTTTCCCCATGACATAATACATCTCCTTTCAGCGCGTTGTAAAACGCCATGCTCTGCGCTTCTCCGGCGCGGATTCGGACGGTTTGCGGCGTCCCGTCGAGGACGTATTCGTCCGGCGCGGAGACTTCCGCCGCCGTCACGGTCGTGCCGGGAACGAGGTTCTCCACGACAATGCGCCCGTTGCGGTCGGTCGTGAACTCGCCGTTAGCGGGACCGATTTTCGCGCCGTCGCCGTCCGTCAGAAGGAACGTCGCGCCCGCAATCGGCGTCGTTGTTCCCGCGACATATTTCGTTATCGTAAGCGTTTGCAAACGCGGATTCGTAAAGGTCAGCGTCTGCGCGTCCTCCGGATTCACAACGACCGTCTGAACATTGTTCGCCGGGTCAATCGCGTATCCCTCAACCGTCGCGGTTTCCGTTACGGTTATCACTCCGGTTATATCATTGATTACAATTTCGCCCCGGCTGTCTGTCACATAACGTCCGGCGCTGGAAGTGTGGCCGCTGTGGTTGTCCACGGGGCGTCCGTCAGCGTAGGCGATATGGAACTCCGCGCCGGGAAGCGCAAGCCCCGTGTCGGCGGCGAGTTTCCTTATAATAAGGCTTCCTTTGCGCTGGTTCCAGAAGGTCAGTTCCTGCGTCACGCCGGGCAGAATCTCAATGCTTTGCGGCGTTCCGTCGAGAACATAACCCTCCGGGGCGTCCGTTTCGCGTACCGTTACCGTAAGTCCGGGGTCAAGTCCCGTAATCATGATGTCGCCGTTGCGGTCGGTATAATAAATTCCGTTGGACGTTCCGATAACCTCGCCTCTGGAATTCGTCACCTTAAACTCCGCGCCGGCAAGCGGTTCGTTTCGCGTCCCGGAAACATATTTGTGAATTATCAGAGTGGTTTTCGGCTCGTCATCGAACACCAGACTGTTCACCTGTCCGCTCCGAACGATAACGCTTTTGGGCGTCGCGTTCATCACGTATCCGGCGGGGGATGTCGTTTCCGAAACAATCACGGCGGAGTTGGGCTGGAGACCCGTGACCAGCGCGGTTCCGTCACTGTCCGTCACAAAAACGCCGTTATTTTCGCCGATTCGCGTACCGTCCGCCGTCGTTACGGTGAACTCCGCGTCCGCGAGCGGCAGTCTGGAAACGGCGTCCCGCTTCAGAATTTGCAGTACCGCGAGCGCGTTGTCGTAAAACGATACGGTCTGAACCCTGCCGGACTGTACCGTTATCGTTTGCGCTTCCGAATCCAAAGCGTAGCCGTCCGGGGCGACGGTTTCCGTTATCACATACGCGCCCGGAGTGAGGCTTTCCAGTTGGATTTGCCCGTCCCCGTCCGTCGTGT
>JAFSOM010000476.1 GCA_017447005.1 Oscillibacter sp. | reverse complement strand
GACGACGCCCCGTGGATACTCTGTAAGGGCGGGCGCGGCGGCTGGGGCAACGCGCATTTCGCCACCCCGACGCGTCAGGCGCCGCGCTTCGCCAAGAGCGGCCTACCCGGTCAGACGCATGAGGTCATATTAGAGTTGAAACTGCTCGCGGACGTGGGCCTGATTGGCTTCCCGAACGTGGGAAAGTCCACGCTGTTGAGCGTGATGACGAAAGCGCGGCCCAAAATCGCAAACTATCACTTCACGACGCTGTCCCCGAACTTGGGCGTGATAGAGACGGACAGCGGCGGATTCGTCATGGCCGACATTCCCGGACTGATTGAGGGCGCCAGTGAGGGCGTCGGACTGGGTCACGAGTTTCTGCGCCACGTGGACAGGTGCCGCCTGCTCGTGCACGTCGTGGACGCGTCCGGGTGCGAGGGCCGCGACCCGTCGGAGGACTTCGACGCCATCAACGCGGAGTTGTCGCGCTACAGTCCGGCGCTTGCGACGCGTCCACAGATTATCGCCGCGAACAAGGCGGACATCCTACAGGACGCGTCCATGCTGGAACGTCTCCGCGCCAAGGCCGACGCCGCCGGATACCCGTTGTACCTGATTTCCGCCGCCACTCATCAGGGCGTCAAGGAACTGCTGTCGGAGATTTTGCGGACGTTGCCGACGCTCCCGCCCGTGACGGTCTACGAGCCGGAATACGTCCCGCCCGTGACCGACGACGACGCCGAAACGGACATCCGGCGGCGCGACGACGGCGCATGGGAAATTACGGGCGCATGGCTGGAACGTCTCATGGGCAATATCAACTTCGCGGACTACGAGAGCCGGATGTATTTTGACCGCGCTTTGAGACAGGCGGGCTTGTTCGACCGTCTGGAATCCATGGGAATCGCGGACGGCGACACGGTTTCGTTGTACGGCTTTGAGTTTGAGTATTGGAAGTGACGCGCCTATGAAACTACGGGTAGAGCATGTACCCGAACCCGGACGGGCGGAATATATCCCCACACCCGAACGGGCGGAACGTATCCCCGAACCCGGACAGGCGGAATATGTCTCCCACAGCGAACGGGAGACGGAGGACATCGGCGCGGCGCTGGCGCGGACGCTTCAACCCGGCGACGTTATCGCCTTGCGCGGCGGCTTGGGCATGGGCAAGACGGCGTTTGTACGCGGCTTGGCGCGGGACTTGGGCTATCCCGGACGCGTGACCAGTCCGACATTCGCCCTTGTCAACGAGTACGAGGGCGGACGCCTGCCGCTGTTTCACTTCGACTTGTACCGTCTCGACGGCGCCGGGGAATTATACGATTTGGGCTGGGACGAGTATCAGGAGCGCGGCGGCGTATGCGCCGTGGAATGGAGCGAACGCGCCGACGAACTTTTCCCGCCCGATACGATAACCGTCACGCTGGAACGCGTACCGGACAGCGACGCGTCACGGCGCGTTATCATAACGGGCAAATCTTTGAAAGCGTTTTCTTATTCGCCCTCATCCGGCGCTGCGCGCCACCTTCCCCCGTCACCGGGGGAAGGCAAAACTTGACAACGTCATCTTTGAAACCTCACGGGGTTGCGACAAAAGCCTTCCCCCCTTGGGGGGAAGGTGTCACGGCGTAAGCCGTGACGGATGAGGGGTAATTATGAAAGAAAGGAGACGCCATGAAAATCCTTGCGCTGGAAACGTCGGCGCGGGCGGTGTCCGTCGCCGTGACCGAAAACGGCGTCGCGCTGGCGTCGGCGTATCAAAATAACGGCCTGACGCACAGTCGCACGCTCATGCCGCTGGTCGAGAACGTCTTGCGCGGAATCGGCCTGACGGCGCGGGACATCGACTTGTTCGCCGTATCGACGGGGCCGGGTTCGTTTACCGGTATCCGTATCGGCGTCGCGGCGGCGAAAGGTCTGGCGTTCGGCGCGGAACGTCCGGCTGTCGGCGTGTCGACGCTGGCGGCTTTGGCGCGCAATATCGCCTTCGCCGACGGTCTCGTCGTCGCCGCCATGGACGCCCGCCGCGCCCAAATCTATGAGGCGACGTTCCGCGCCCAAAACGGCGCGCTGGCGCGTCTGACGCCCGACCGGGCGGTTTCCTTGGAGGACTTGTCACGCGAACTCGCCGGGGCGACATTGCCTATCAGGATTGTCGGCGACGGCGCGGAACTGTGCGCGGAATTTCTGAAAGCGTGTGGCGTCCCATGCCGTATCGCGCCGCCGCATATCGTCATGCAGAACGCGGTATCGCTGGCGCTGGAGGCGGAAGCCATGCCCGAAAACGCGTACCTGTCCGCGCAGGACTTGCGCCCCCTGTATTTGCGTCCGCCGCAGGCCGTACCGCTTCGGGAACGCCTGAACGGAATATCAGAGAAACGGAAGGAATCAGCGGAGAACGTCCGGACGCCGTGCGAACGTCCGGAGAAAGGAGCGTTACCCATGAACGGAAAAGGAACGTTGCACGTTATTGACCATCCCCTTGTAGCCCATAAAATGAGCATTTTACGCGACAAAAATACCAGCGTCAAGGACTTCCGCGAACTGGTGTCGGAAATCGGCGTACTCATCACCTACGAGGCCACGCGGGATTTGCCCCTGACGACGAAAACCGTGGAGACGCCGTTATGTACCGCGGAAGTCCCGACGATTAAGGGCAAAAAATTCGCCGTCGTGCCGATACTCCGCGCCGGACTGGGCTTAGTCGACGGCGTATTGAGACTGGTACCGAGCGCCCGCGTGGGCCATATCGGCATGTACCGCGACGAGGCGACTTTAGAGCCGCATGTCTACTTCTGCAAAATGCCCAAGGACATCGCCGAGCGCGACATCATGATTGTTGACCCCATGTTAGCCACGGGCGGGAGCGCGTCGGCGGCTATTACCGAGATGAAAGGCCGCGGCTGTAAGAACATCAAACTGATGGTACTGTTAGCCGCGCCGGAGGGCGTCGAGCGGATACAGAAAGACCATCCCGACGTTGACATCTATTGCGGCGCGCTGGATAAGGGCCTCAATGAGCACGGCTATATTCTCCCCGGACTGGGCGACGCCGGAGACCGTATTTTCGGCACCAAATAAGGCGAATTTGAAAACCCCTCCCCCTATCCCCCTCCCCTTTCAGGGGCGGGGGAACGGTATTTTTCAGAGCGCTAAGGAACTGCGGAAAAATAAATGTGACGGAATGAATCAAGCGCCCCAAGTCGCCCCCCGGAACGGGGGGAGATGTCACGAAGTGACAGAGG
>JAFSOM010000475.1 GCA_017447005.1 Oscillibacter sp. | reverse complement strand
TCTACGAGACAGCGGCGGCGGAAGGGCTGATTGACTACGACGAGTACGTGCAGTATCCTTTCGGACACGGCCTGTCCTACACGACATTTACGCAGGAAATGAGCGATTTGGAAGTCACCGACAACGCGGTAAACTTCACTGTCACCGTCACGAATACGGGAACCGTCCCCGGCAAAGAAGTCGTGCAGATTTACAGCAATCCGCCCTATACGAACGGCGGCATTGAAAAAGCGTCCGCGAATCTGGTGGACTTTGAAAAGACCTCCCTGCTGGAACCCGGCGAGAGTGAAGAAATTCCTTTCCACATTTACAAAGAGGAACTGGCCTCTTACGATTATCTGGGCGGCGGTTTTTATGTACTGGAAGAGGGCGAATACGTCCTCTCCGCCGGAATGGACTCCCATACCGCCTACGACAGCAAATCCTTCACCGAGGACGCGGATACCGTCTACGGCGCGGACAACAAACGCGATTCCGACGTACAGGCGGCGGTCAATGTGTTCGACTTTGCGCGGGGAATCGTGGAATATCTCTCCCGCGCCGACGGTTTCGCCAATTACGACACGGCGACCGCGGCTCCCTCCGATTACGAGATGACCGCCGAGGCCAAGGCCACGTTTCTGAACACCGACAATTTCAACCCGGATGATTTCAACAATCCGAAGGACGCAATGCCCGTAACCGGCGCGTCTAACGGCGTGGTTCTGAAAGACCTGCGGGGGCTTGCCTATGACGATTCCAAGTGGGACGACCTGCTGGACGAAATGACCGTCGCGGATATGGACAATCTGATTGCTCTGGGCGGCTACCAGACCTATCCCGTGAACCGTATCGGCAAAGTGACCACGTTCGACTTTGACGGCCCCGCCAACATCGTGAATAACTTCACGGGCGTCGCCTCTATCGGCTTCCCCTCCGAGGTGATTATCGCCTCTACCTTCAACAAGGAACTGGCGGAACAATTCGGAGACAGCATTGGGACAATGGCGAACGAAATGGATACTTCCGGCTGGTACGCTCCCGCGATGAACTGCCACCGCTCCGCGTTCGACGGGCGGAACTTCGAGTATTACTCCGAGGACGGCGTTTTAGCCGGAAAGATTTCCGCCGCCTCCATCCGGGGCGCGCAAAAGCACGGCGTCTACGCCTATATGAAACACTTCGCCATGAACGACCAGCAGATTTCCCAGAACTATATGCTCTGCACATGGAGCAATGAACAGGCAATCCGGGAAATCTATCTGAAACCCTTTGAAATCAGCGTGAAAGAGGGGGACTGCAAGGCGGTCATGTCCGCGTGGAACTACATCGGCAATACTTGGGCCGGGGCCTGCGCTCCCCTGCTGAAAACGGTTCTGCGCGACGAGTGGGGATTCCGGGGACTGGTCTGCACGGACGGTTTCCACTGGTTCTGGTATATGGATTCCGACCAGGCCATCCGGGGCGGAAGCGACATGATGCTGAAAAACTTCGACATGGAGACGAATCACGTCACCGACCAGACCAGCGCTACCAGCGTTCTTGCCATGCGCAACGCAAGCCACAATATTTTGTATACGGTGGTAAACAGCCGCGCCTACGACGAGGCGAACCTGAACAGCGCTCCGCCCGCGTGGCGAATCATCATGACGGCGGCGGACGTGGTTGTGGCGGTTCTGGTTCTGGGCCTTGGGTATTTGGCGGTCAGAAAATACCGGAAGGAAACCGCGCAATAAGGCGACATAGCGCCGCCGGAAGAAAAGAGGGGCGGAAGGCTGCGAAACGCGCCCTCCGCCCTTAAAGCGTTCATCGCCGACATATTCCGCGCCTTACGTTGCCTTGCTCCGTTTTGCGCTAACGCCTGAAACAAATTTTTAAGAGTTTTTCAATCTGTTCAAAGATAGTTCGCAATTATGAACAAGGCGAACGCCGGGGACTTGGCGTCAAGTCTCCGGCGTTTGTGCGGTGATATGGCGCTCTATCGCGCCTTCTATAATGAATGCCTTCCTCAACCTTGACGCGCTTGAGAAGCGTCACAGGCCCGAAAATTTGCAACTTGTCAAAGACCTTTACGCTTTCGGCGGAAATGGCGCCGGAAAACGGAGCGACCGTTTGGTTTTACGCCGAACGGTCGCTCCGTAGCGTCGGATAAAATGGCGGCTTACTTCGCGGCGGCAAGACGGCGGCGTTTCGCCTCCATCTGCTCGCGGAGAACGTCCATGAGAACCGCCAGAATGATGACCAGACCAAGAACCATATTCTGTACGGCGCCGGAAATCGACAACAGCGTGAAGCCGTTGCGCAGGACGGCGATAATCAAACAGCCGAGCATGGTGCCGAACATCGTGCCCTTGCCGCCGTTGAACGACGCGCCGCCAATGATACAAGCCGCGATTGCGTCCGTATCATACGGCTGCATGGCGTTCGCGCCGTTGCAGATTCCGGAACGGCCCACGGAGACAATGCCGCCTAACGCGGCCATGACGCCGGAGAGCGTGTAGCAGAACGTCAGGACATTGGCGGTGTTGATACCGGAAAGCCGCGTAGCCTCAATGTTTCCGCCCGCGCAGTAGATAGAGCGTCCCAGCGCGGTACGGCTGAGGAATACGCCCATGCAGACGTAAAGAACCAGCACGACAATAAAGCTGACGGGGAATCCGCCGCCGAATCCCTTGAAAATCGTGGCCTTTCCCAGAAATTCCACCGACGAGGGGAAATTGTTAATCATCTTGCTGTTCGTGACGACCAGCGCAAGACCCCAGAGGACGTTTTTCATGCCCAGCGTGGACACAAACGGGTGGGGCAGGTGCAGGCGGGTCAACAACGTGCCGTTGACGAAGCCCACGCAGGCGCCCGCCAGAATGCCGATAATCATCAGGACAAGCCCGCTCGTGACGCCCGCCTCTTTCAGACAGCCCATCAGACAGGCGCAGAATACGGCGTTCGCGCCGACGGAAAGGTCGATTCCGGCGGTGAGCAGGCACATGAGCATACCGGTAGCCAGAAACGCGTTGAAGGCGGTCTGCTTCAGAATGCCCATAAGGTTGCTGACGCTGTAGAAATTATGGTTGGCAATCGCCAGAAACACGCACATAATCGCCAGCGCCGCGATAGTTCCCAGTTGGAAACCGCCGCTGTTCTTCTTACTCATCTAAACTACCTCCCCACGCCGCTTTCATGATGTCCTCTTGGTTAAAGTGACTGCTGTTCCGGTCTACGGTCGCCATGACGCGCCCGCCGCGCATGACGACGACGCGGTCGCTCATGCCCAGAATTTCCGGCATTTCCGAGGAAATCATAATCACGCATTTTCCCTTTTTCACAAGGTCGTTCATGACGTTGTAAACTTCCACCTTCGCGCCCACGTCAATGCCGCGTGTGGGTTCGTCGAAAATATAGATGTCCGCGTCGGAGTTAATCCACTTTCCGATAACGACTTTCTGCTGATTGCCGCCGGAAAGCTGTCCGACAATTTCATCTATGGACGGCGTCTTAATCCGCAGGGCCTCAATATGACCCTGTCCGGTTTCCTCGATTTTCTTTTCGTCCAGAAACGCGCCGTTGCTGTGGAAGGCGAAACTCGACATAATCAGGTTTGTACGGATGGACTGCGCCAGTACCAGCCCCTGACCTTTGCGGTCTTCCGTCAGCAGGGCGATTCCCGCCTGTACCGCCGCTTTGGGGCTTTTAATCGTGCGCTCCTGTCCCTTGATATAGATTTTGCCGCTGTCGAGCGGGTCGGCGCCGAAAATAGCCCGTACCGTCTCCGTGCGTCCCGCGCCGACAAGTCCCGAAAAGCCCAGAATTTCTCCGCCGTAGGCCTCAAAACTCACGTGGTCAAGCACGCCGCCAATGCACAAATCCTCCGCTTTCAGGAAGCATTCGCCGCGCTTGCCAAATTCTTTCGGGAACTGGTTCGTGACGGAACGGCCTACCATAGCGGTTATCAGGGAATCGTTCGTCCACTCCCCGATAGGCTTGGTGTCGATGTACTCCCCGTCGCGGATAACCGTCACGCGGTCGCAAAGCTCGAAAAGCTCTTCCAGCTTGTGTGAAACGAATACAATGCCGATTCCACGCGCTTTCAAGTCCCGGCAGGTTTTCATGAGCTGTTCGACTTCCTTTTCGCCCAGAGAGGAAGTCGGCTCGTCCATGATAATCATTTTGGCGTCGATTAAAACCGCCGTGGCGATTTCAATCATCTGCTGTACGCCCATGCCGAATGTTCCGGCGGCTTTCCGGGGGTCGATGTCCTGTCCGAGAGAGGCCATGACTTCTTTCGCCTTCTGGTGCATGGTATCGTAGTCCAGCAGAAAGCCCTTTTTGAGCCACTTGTTAATAAAGATATTATCCGTGACGCTCAGGAGCTTTTCGATGTTCAGTTCCTGATACACGCAGGCGATACCGGCGGCGGCGGATTCGTTCGGGTTATGGAATGTCTTCTTTTCCCCTTCCACGTAAATTTCGCCCTCGTCGGCCATATGGACGCCCGTCAGGACTTTAATTAGTGTGGATTTTCCCGCGCCGTTTTCGCCAATCAGCCCCAGAATTTCTCCCGGCTTCACGGCTAACTGCATGTGATTCAGCGCGACAACGCCCGGAAAGCGTTTCGTGCAGTTTTTCAGTTCCACTACAAATTCTGACACTTAATCTCTCACCTCTGCCTTCCCAAAAACGCCCCGCGCCTAATTACAGACCATCAAGCGCGGGGACTGTGTTTCACAACCGACAAAATCAGGCAAGATAGCCTTGCAACTGCTCCAAACGCTCCTGAGCGTTGGAGGGGTCGACAATGCTCGCGCCGGCGTCAATAAAGTCTTCCAACTGCTCGCCTTGCAGGGCGCGGACGACCGCGTCAACGGAGCTGTAGCCCATGTTGTAGCCTTCCTGACAGACGGACATGGTCTCCTCTCCGGCAAGGATAGAGTTGCACGCGGACTGGATGCCGTCAAAGCCAAGGAATACCGTATTGGCGTAAGCGGAGTTTCCGGACGCGGCCCGCGCCGCCGCCATTGCCATATCGTCATTGTTGGCGCAAATGACAGCGATTCCCTCCGGATGGTTCTGGATAATCGCTTCCATACAAGTCACGGCGTTATCCGCTACGGCGTTGGCGTACTGCGTCTCGTCAATCAGGAATACGCCTCCGGCGGCTTCCACGCCCGCCTTGTAGCCCGCCATACGCGCTTCGTTCGTGGAGTCGCCCTGAACGCCCGCGATTTCAATGCAGTAAAGGTCGGTCCAGCCGCGCTCTTTGGCAAGATTCATAGCGGCCTCGCCGCCCAGCGCTCCGGCGGCCTCGTTGCCCGTGCCGATAAAGGACAGCACTTCCGGCGCGTCGATGTCCGTGTCTACCGCCACGATGGGCTTTGTCTGACCGGAAATCATATTCACCACCATATCCGCCTGAAGGGGGGCGATGACGTAGCCGTCAATGGAATTGTTGAGCATATCGGTCTCAATCATATTCTGCTGTTCGTCATAGGCGGTCTCGGAAGTCGCGCCCTTGACGTTGACGTGAACATTGGGATGTTCCTTACCGTAGGCCTCCGCTCCGGCGACCACGTAGCCCCAGTATTCCGACGAGGTGGTTTTCAGAATCACGGAAATGTTATATTCCGGCTCTCCGGAAGTCTGCTCCGCGTTGTCGGCGCCGTCCGGCGTTTGCTCGGTTTGGCCTCCGGTCTGACCGCCTCCGCAAGACGCCAGCAAAAGCGCGAACGTCAGAGCCAGCGCAATAAGGGGAAACTTTCTTTTCATAGCCTAATCTCCTTTGCCTGTTATCTTCCTCTCAATCTGTACAAAATATGGACAAATTGAGGAAAGTATCTTGTATTATAGAGCAAAGGAGGCGAAAATTCAATTACAAAATAAAGGCCGGAAATTCGTCAGAATGACGAAACCAAGCTCCCGGATAAAGGGGGAGCCTGATTTCGTCCTATGCCGCTATCAGGCAATCCCTGTAGAGACGCTTTACGTCGCAGTTCCTAATAGAGACGCTTTACGTCGCAGTTCCTAATTTACGTCAGACGCGCAATTCCGGCTTGCTTAGAGCGTATTACCACACGCCGTAGCCCTTCAACTCGTCCAGACGGTCTTGGGCGGTATCGGGGTCGATGACGTTGGTACCGGTATCCTGAAATTCGGGGAGTTCCTCGCCCTGAATGGCCTTGACCGCGGATTCCACCGCTAAATAGCCCATCTGATAGGGGTGCTGGCAAATGGACATGGTAAGCTGTCCGTCGAGAATGGCGACGCAGGCGTTTTGGGCGCCGTCAAAGCCGAGGAATACCGTATTGGCGTAGGCTTCGTTGCCCTCGCAGGTACGGGCGGCGGCTACGGCCATATCGTCATTGTTGGCGCAGATAATCGCCACGCCTTCGGGGTGGTTCTGAATAATGGCTTCCATGCAGGTCACGGCTTGGTCGGCGACGGCGTTGGCGTACTGCACTTCGTTGTCAAGGAACGTTCCGCCGGATTCGTTCACGCCCGCCCGGTAGCCGTCCATACGGGCCGTATTGGTGGCGTCGCCCTGAACGCCCGCGATTTCAATGCACTCAATGGTTTCCCAGCCGCGGCTCTTCGCCATAGCGACGGCGGCTTCGGCGCCCATTTTCGCGGCGGCCTCGTTGCCCGTGCCCACGAACGACACGATTTCCGGCGCGATGATGTTCGTATCCAACGCGATAACCGGCTTATCCATACCGGCAATCATATTGGCGACCATGTCGTTCTGCAACGGCGCGATAATGTAAGCGTCGTAAGAGGAGTTGTTGCGGTCGGTTTCAATCATGTTCTGCTGCTCGTCGTAGGAAGTCTCGGACGGCGGCCCCTTGACATCTACCTGCACGTTGGGATGGTCTTTCTGATAGGCTTCCGCTCCGGCCTGCACGTAGGCCCAGTGCTCGGAAGAGTTCGTTTTGAGAACTACAGAAATGTGGTAGTTCTCTTCGGCGGGGGCGGCGTCAGCGTTGGTTTCGGCGTCGGCAGTTTCCCCGGCAGGGGCGGCGTCGGTTTCCCCGGCGGGGGCGGCGTCGGTTTCCCCGGCGGGGGCGGCGTCGGCGTCATTGTTCGCGGGGGCGGTCTGTCCTCCGCCGCCGCAAGCGGCAAGGGACAGCGCCATCGTCAGCGCCAAAACG
>JAFSOM010000474.1 GCA_017447005.1 Oscillibacter sp. | reverse complement strand
TTTTTTGAATCTCTGGATAAAGTGGAGGAACGCCTTTGCGAAGTTATCTGCGCTTTAACAAATGAAACCGTTGTTCGTATCACAAAACGGGACTGGCTTGGGAAGTTGTTTTTGTCGACTGGTTAAAACGGAAATAGTATGACCCGGCGATTTGGGGCGGGAAAAGTGACGGCGTTCAGTGTTGCTATGACCGCCTGCGCACTGTTTGGCTTTTCTGTCAGCCGGTCTTTCACGGCGCTCTGGCTCTTTGCCGTTCCTTATGGATTGGGCGCAGGCAGCGTGGATGCGGCGCTGAACAATTATGTGGCGCTTCATTTTGCCAGCCGCCATATGAGTTGGTTGCATTGTATGTGGGGGATTGGCGCGACCGTGGGGCCATATCTTATGGGAGCAACGCTTGCCGCAGGACATGGCTGGGACAGCGGTTATCGGATTATCGGTTTTTTGCAAACGGTTTTGACGCTGATTTTAATTCTCAGCCTCCCCCTTTGGAGGCGGCAGGACAGTTCCATATCGGAACAGGCCGGAGACAGGGCGCTCTCTCCGTTGGATGTTCTGCTCTTACCCGGAGCAAAATCCTCCATGATTTGCTTTTTCTGTTATTGCGCACTGGAGCAGACGGTCAATCTTTGGGCCAGCAGTTATTTGGTTGTCTGCGAAGGGATTGAGCCGATTCGTGCGGCGGGATTTGGCGGCTTATTCTTTGTGGGCATTACGGCAGGTCGAGGTCTGAGTGGTTTTTTTACCTACCTGTTGAACGACGACCGGATGGTTCTATTGGGACAGGGAATCATCGCTTTGGGGATTTTGGCGATTTTTCTCCCGCTGGGACCATTCTCCGCATATATAGGACTTATCACAGTGGGCCTTGGGTGCGCGCCTATTTATCCCAGCTTGATTCACGCGACGCCTGGACACTTCGGCGCTTATCATTCTCAGGCGGTGATTGGCATGGAGATGGCCTGCGCCTATGTCGGTATGTCCTGTATGCCGCCGTGCTTCGGTTTTTTGGCGGATTTTACCGGACTTCTCTTTTTTTCCCGCGTTTCTGTGTTTGCTGCTCTCGGTTATGTTTTTCTCTTTTCTGAAACTAATGAAGGAAACAAACTCCGGCTGATTTTCATATTCAATATCTTTCAAAATTGACTATGTTAAGTTTTTCTCTTGATGGAAAATATAAAACCATATTCTAACTAACGCCGGACGCTTCCCCTTTGTGAGAAAGCGTCCGTCTGTGCTTTATCGTTCGTAAAAAGCGCTTCCAGATTTACACCGCCACAGCCAGCGCCCGGTAAACGTCCAGAATCCGGGTCAACAGCGGACTGTCCTTGTCCAGTCCGGTATGTTCCAGCAGAATCGCCTCCGCGCCGCGTTCCTGAATCTGGCGCAACATTTCCACGCTCTGCGGGTCGTCGGGACAGTTGAAGCGAAGCGCCGCCGCGCCGAAAATCAGGTAATCCACCGGGAATCCATAGGAGGCGGTTGTCACCAGAGGCTTAATCAGCCGGTCGCCGGGGGAGAGCTTACGGAACGGCTCGCGTCCCACGCGCTGAACCTCATCTTTCAAGTGAGGATTCTGGAAACGCTGGAATCCCCGTTCCACATAGGCGCGGTGCGCTTCCGGGTCGAAGCGGAACTCCCGTATCAAGCCCTCGCCGCTCTCCTTCATTGCGTTGTGAACAATGTCTCCGATTACGGGGTCTTGGACGCTTTCCAGAATTGTCGAATACCCTTTCAGGCTTCCCAGATACGCGCAGACGGCGTGGCCGCTGTTTAACGTGAACAGTTTCCGCTCCAGACAGGCCATCAGGTTGTCCGTATAGGTCAGGCCCTGAATGTCGGCAAGTTCCCCTTTCCACGCGGAACGCTCCACGTCCCATTCCATGTACGCCTCCACCGCCGCGTCCAGAGGATTTTCATACTCCGGCTTGGGACAGATACGGTCTACCGCGCAGTCGCAAAAGCCGATATGTTCCTCCGCGAAGGCGGCTTCCGCCTCGTTGAGATGTTTGAAGGTCTCGTTTTTCAAGCGGGTTGTCGTGCGCAGTCCGTTTTCACAGCAGATGACGTTCATAGGGGCGGCAACTCCCGCGGACATCCGCGCCCGAATGCCTTCCGCAATCGTCGCGGCGATTTTGGGCAATACCAGCGGGCCGACATACCATACCATCTTTTGTGTAATTTTGCAACTATAATTTGCTAAATCACAATTATTTGTATATTTCAACAAACAACGCTACAAATTTTATGCAGTTTTACAACTACTACGCCAAAACTACGGAGGTCATTTCTTCCAGCCGCCGCTTCATCCCGTCCGGGAGTTCGGAATCGGTAATCAGACAGTCAATCTCCTTCCAGCTCGCGTACTGCGTCAGAGAGGAATAGCCGGCCTTACTGCTGTCCGCCACGACAATGCTGGTCTGCGCGTTCCGAATCGCGGTCATTTTAATCTGGCAGTCGTCAAAGGTGTTGCCGGTCGGCCCTTTATGGCGTTCAAAGCCGGAACTGCCCAGAATCGCCATATCCACTTTAATGCGTTCCAGAAACTCAATGGTCTGCGCCCCCGTCGCGCACATGACCCGCTGATTGACGCTGCCCCCCGCGACGATTAGCTGATTGTCGCTTCCAATCAGTTCGTTAATGACGGGAATCGAATGGGAGATGATGGTATGGCCGGACGCGTTTTTCAACATCTTCGCAAGACAGAGAAGGGTGCTTCCGGTATCCAGAAAAATCACGGATTTGTCAGAAAGCAGTTCCATCGCCTTTTCGCAGATTTTGGCCTTGCTCTCCTCCCGTTCCTTCATTCTGTCGTCTACCGGTCGGGTTTCAAAATCGTAGACCGGAATCGCGCCGCCGAACCACTTCTTTACCGTTCCGGCCTGATTCAGCACAATCAAATCCCGCCGGATGGTTTCTCTGGACACCTGAAAATGTTTCGCCAAGTCCATAATTTTCATCGTGCCGTTATTCGAGAGCAAGTCCACAATCTGCGCCTGTCTCTCCGCGGCTCCCAGTTTCGACATGACATCGCCTCTTTCCGTTTCCGCCGCCTGTCGGCGGACTTTTTGACCATTCCGTATGCGTGGCGCAAAATGACGCGAAATGGCGCGTTTCCGCAAGTCAGTTTATCAGAGAAAAGCGCGTCTGTCAAGACAAAGTTGCAAATTGCCAATTCAAAACGTGAAGAGCGCAAGAGACGCGGCTTCTCAAAGAGATGAAAGCGAGCTTTCAGGGCAATCTTATGGCAATTCTTGCTGATTTACACATAAGGAAATATTAAAATTTGTTTATTTCGACAAAATTTGTAAAATAGCAAATTTATACTTGCAGTTTTACATATCCGGTGTTATGGTATGCACATCTAACGGAGGGACGACGGCCTCTCATCATTCGGACGACAAAGGAGAATGCGTATGAACTTGAAACAGTTGCAGGCCAATGTGCAGAAGTTCGGCGCCACGCTCAGCGCGATGGTCATGCCGAATATCGGCGTGTTCATTGGCTGGGGCGTACTGGCGGCTCTGTTCATCGACACCGGATGGACGCCCAACCAGTACCTGAACAAGCTGGTCGGCCCGATTCTCACCTATCTGCTTCCGACGCGGATTGGCTATACGGCGGGCTACAACATCCACGGACGGCGCGGCGGCGTCATCGGCGCTTTCGCCACGATGGGCATGGTGGTCGGCTCCCATGTGACCATGCTGGTAGGCGGCATGATTATGGGGCCGCTGGCGGCGTGGGTTCTCAAGAAGTGGGACAAAGCGATTCAGGGCAGAGTGCGGCCCGGTCTGGAAATGCTGGTGGACAACTTCTCGCTGGGGCTGATTGGCGTATGCCTCTGCATTCTGGGCTACGCGGCGGCGGCCCCCGTCATGACCGCGATACAGGATGTTCTGTCGGCGGGCGTCAATTTCCTGACGGAACGCAATCTGCTTCCGCTGACCGCGTTCTTTGTCCAGCCCGCGCAGGTGCTGTTCCTCAATAACGCAATCAATCACGGCGTTCTGGTGCCGCTGGGAATGCAGCAGGCGGCGGTGACGGGGAAATCCGTCCTGTTCCTGATTGAAGCGAACGGCGCTTACTGGGTCGGCCTCGTGGCGGCCTACGCGGTATTCGGCAAAGGCATGGCGAAGCGTTCCGCCCCCGGCGCGGTGGCGATTCAGTTCTTGGGCGGTATCGCCGAAACCTGTTTCCCTTACTGCCTGATGAATCCTCTGACGATTCTTGGGCCGATTGCCGGCAATATCTTCTCAATTTTCGTGCTGACGCTGTTTGACGGCGGCGCGGTAGGCCCTCCGTCTCCCGGCTCCGTGTTCGCGTTCTACATGATGACGCCTAAAGACTGCATAGTCGTCAACACTATCGCCTATTTCGGCTCTCTGGCTGTCTCCTTTGCCGTCACTTCCGTGATTCTGCTTCTCACGGACAGAAGCGTAGAGGACGGCGGAAGCGCGTATGAATCAGCGGGCGCGTCGGCTGGCGCGGATACGGTAAACGCCCATGTTCTCGGACATATCTCGGCATTGAACAAGGTCGTTTTCGCCTGTGACGCCGGCATGGGTTCCTCCGCGATGGGCGTCTCGATTCTGCGAACCTGGCTTCAAAAAGCCGGACTTCACCCGGAAATTGACCATGTGGCGGTAGCGGAAATTCCCAAAGACGCGGATGTGGTGGTGACAAACGTCAATCTTGCGGAGCGGGCCAAAATGTCCACGGGCGGCGCGATTCCGATTCTGACGTTGAGCAACTTCATGGACCAGAACGAGTACAACCGCATCGTCACGCAGATTAAAGACCTGATGGCGGCGGAAGTTCCGCAGACCGCCCACCCGCCGCTGTTCGGCGAGGACAATATCGTGCTGAACGCCTCTTTCCGCAACAAACGCGAAGCTATCGAAGCCTGCGCGGACATCTTCATCAAGGGCGGCTACGCGGACGAAAGCTACAAGCGGGATATGATTGAACGGGACGAGGAAGCGTCCGTCTACCTTGGCAACGGCGTCGCCATGCCGCACGGACTGGCCCGCTCCAGAAAGACCATTCTCTATTCCGGCGTCTGCTTCATTCAGATTCCTGACGGAGTGGACTTTGACGGCGAGAAGGCGTATCTGCTGGTTGGCGTGGCGGGACGCGGAGAGGAGCATATTGACCTCCTTGGCTACATCGGGAATACGCTGTGCGAGGAGGAAAACATCGAGGCGCTGAGAAAGGCCACCGACAAACGGCAGGTCATGGAGATTCTCCAACCCCATCTGTAACGGAAACGGCGTCAGGGGAGGGAACGCCCTCCCCCGCCGTCAGCGGCGAAAGGAAGCGAAACTGTGCTGAAAGCGGTTATTTTCGATATGGACGGCGTTCTGCTGGATTCCGAATCCATACATTATGAAATCCTGCGGGATATGATGGCGCGGCGCGGTTTCTCCTATACCACGGAACATTTGCACCGATACTGCGGAGTTCCGGAAGAACAGATGTGGCCTCAGTTGTTGCGGGAGGCCGGACTGCTCCGGGAATCTCCGCTTGCGTTACAGCGGGAGCATTGGGAACGGTACGAATGGCGGATTCGTTCCGAAGGACTGCCAAAATTTCCGGGGACGAAAGAACTGCTGGAATCCCTGCGGAACGCCGGATACCGTCTGGCGGTCGCTTCCGCGTCGCCGACGGCGCTGATTTTGCAAAACCTGTGCGCGCTCCGTCTTGACGGTTTTTTTGACAAAATCGCCTCCGCGCAGGAGTGCGGAGACAGAGGAAAACCGGAGCCGGACGTATTTCTTTTGGCCGCTGGAAAACTGGAAACCGCCCCGGAGGACTGTCTGGTAGTGGAAGATTCCGCCAACGGCATGACCGCCGCGTATCGCGCCGGGATGAAATGGGTTGGCTTTGACGGAGCGAGAGTAAAGCCGGATATGCGCCGCGCCGTTTTCGCCTTTTCCGATTACAGGACAGTAAGCCCGGAACGCTTCCGGCATTGGTATGAGCATTTTCCAAGTTCCGGGGAACTGGAACGTAAATTCGGCGGCACTGCCGCGAAGGAAGGAATACTTTGATGGAAAACATCTGGAATGAACCCTGCCTCTTTTCCCCCTCTCTGATTTGTCTGGACTTGTGCAATTTGGAAACGCAGGTTCGCGCCTTGGAGGACGTGGGAATCCCTATATTGCACATCGACATTCTGGACGGGCATTTTAGTCCCAGTATGCCGCTCGGTCTGGAAACCGTCCGTCAACTGCGCCCGAAAACCCGGCTTTTGTTCGACTGCCATGTGATGGTAACGGAGCAGGACTATTTCATCGACGAACTGCTGGACATCGGCGCGGACCAGATTGTGTTTCAGGCCGAAACCCAGCCCCATATCGACAGAACGCTCAACCGGATTCACGCCAGAGGCGTCCGGGCGGGCGTAGCGCTCAAACCCGCGACGCCTCTGAATACGCTGGACTATGTTCTGGAAAAGTGCGACACGGTTCTTTTAGGACTTGCGAAAAAATAATCTTTGCAACTATGGCTTTGGTTGATAATGTGGTATAATGAAAAGAAAAAGCAAAGGAATGAGCGGAAATGAACCGGAAACTGTTTGACAGCCTGAACGAAAAGCAACAGCGCCTGTA
>JAFSOM010000473.1 GCA_017447005.1 Oscillibacter sp. | reverse complement strand
GTTTTTTGAATCTCTGGATAAGGTAGAGGAACGCCTTTGCGAAGTTATCTGCGCTTTAACAAATGAAACCGTTGTTCATATCACAAAACGGGACTGGCTTGGGAAGTTGTTTTTGTCGACTGGTTAAAACGGAAATAGTATCAGAGTTCCCGCGCAATCTCTTTCAGCGGTTTGCGCATGGCGTATTTCCCGGCTACTCCGTAAATTTGCGGCGGGAATACCGTGCCTTCGCTAATTCCAGAAAATCCATACGTTGTCCGCCGCCTTTTCCAATCACGCCGCGTTGACGATTTGCTCATAGATTTCCGCAGCTCCCCTGTCGTACATCTCCGCGAGGCCGTTTTCCGCGCTTGCGGCGGAGAGACGGACGGAACAAATACGCAAAGGGGATTCAGACTCGAACGCCGTCTCCATCATGCGGCGCCAGCGTCCGGTCATATCCGGGCTGTCAATGAGAAAGACCATCCCGGTCCGGCAGGCTTCCCGGAATAAATCCCGGTTCATGGGGCTGTCCGTGCGGATGCTGATGATTTTGGCCTTCACGCATTCCCGCTCCAGCTTCCGCGCAGCCAGCGGCGCTTCCGTAGCGGTCTGTTCCGTCGTCAGAATGGTCAGGTCGCCGCCGTCGCGGAGTACGTAGCCGCTCCGGTTGTGGAATCGGCAGTTGGGGAACTTCCGCAGAGCAAGATTCGCCCGCGCCATCAGATTCGCGTTCATCGTTTTCATAACAATGCTCCTCCCGTATCATCGTCCCGGCTGTTCCGTCCGGCTCTCTTGAAGTTGCGTCCATCATAGCAAAGAGAACGGAATCCGTCAACAGATGGCGCGAATATTGACAATCAATCAGTTCCGCGCTATAATTATGATTGATTTCATTCAATCCGGGAGGAGTGGCGGAATGATACCGCAGGAAAGAAGAAAGCAAATCCTGTCTCTTCTGAGTTCTCATGGCTACATGACGGTGGAGGAACTGGCGGAGCGCATTTATGTGAGCGTGCCCACTATCCGCAGGGACTTGGCGGCGCTGGCGGAAGAAGGCTCCGTGAGGCGCGTGCATGGCGGCGCGTCCCATGTGAGCCGGGAAGCCTTTGAGTGGCCGTTCGATTTGCGCGACCGGGTAAATCTCCCGGAAAAGCGCGTGATTGGGAGCCTTGCGGCAAAGCTGGCGGAGGACGGCGACCATATTTTCATTGATTCTGGCAGTACCTGTCACTTTATGGTGGAGGCGTTGAAGCCGGAGATACGGCTTACCGCGCTGTCAAACTGCGTTCCGACCATTCAGGCCCTTTCCGCGTTTCGGAATATCACGATTGAGTGTCCGTGCGGACAGTACGAGCCGTCCCATGCGAGCGTTTTTGGCAGTGAGGCGGCGGACTTTATCCGCACACGGTACGCGCGGTATTATTTCGCTTCCGCGACGGGGATGGACTTGAAAACCGGAGTCAACGTGCGTACTTTGATGGATATGCCGGTGAAGAAATCCATGCGGGAGCGGGCGGAGAAAATGGTTCTGCTGATGGATCACACAAAAATGGGAGAGGCCAATTATTATACCGCGTTCGCCTTTTCGGAAATCGACATTCTGGTCACGGACTGTCCTTTGCCGCAGGAGATTGCGGACAGATGCGCGCGGGAAAACATCGCTGTCATTACGCCAAAGAGCCGGAACGGTTTCTGACAAGGAGTACAGAAAATGCACGAAATAGAGGCAAAGTCACTGCTGACGCGCTGGAACGGGATGAACCTCTACCGGGGTTGTACGCACGGCTGCGTTTACTGCGACAGCCGGAGCCGCTGTTACCGGTTCGACCATCCCTTTGAGGATGTCGCCGTAAAGCGAAACGCGCCGGAACTGCTGGAAAAAATTCTTCGGACGCGCAAAAAGCCGTTTATCGTCAATACCGGCTCTATGAGCGACCCTTACCAGCCCTGTGAGGAGAATCTGCGCCTGACGCGCCGCTGTCTGGAACTGATAGACCGATATGGATTCGGGGCCTCGGTCATTACGAAATCCGACCGGGTATTGGAGGATTTGGACCTCTTTGAGAGCTTACGCCGCAAGGCGAAAAGCGTTCTACAAATGACGCTGACCGTATCGGACGACGCTCTCAGCCGGATATTGGAGCCGAATGTCTGTACCGCAAGCCGCCGATACGAAGTATTGAAGGAATTTCAAAAACGCGGGATACCCTGCGTAGTCTGGATGACGCCGTTCCTTCCGTTTCTGACGGATACGGAGGAAAATTTCACGCGACTGATGGAATACTGCCTTGACGCGGGCGTAAAAGGGATTGTCTGTTTTGGCGTCGGAATGACGTTGCGGGACGGAAACCGGGAATACTATTATCAGGCGTTGGACAGACATTTCCCCGGACTGCGGGACAGATACCGGGAGACATACGGAAACGCTTATCATATTGTCAGCGTGAACCATGCGCGGCTGATGGCGAAATTCCATAGCCTCTGTGAGCGTTACGGCATTCTGAGCGACCCGGACGCCTGTTTCAACTGGATACGGGAAATGCCGGATGATAACGCCCAGATTTCTCTTTTTGGCAATACGAAATGAGCCGGGTTTTCGCCGAACCGCTCATTATGACAGGTTGTATGCGATAAATCAGCATTTGTTGAAAGGCGCAGGTTATGGATAATATGATTGTGCGAACAATGAAACCTCTCGAAACAGCGCGGGTTCAAGAACTATTTGAAACTGTTTATAGAGATACGTTTACAGGCAATGTTCCCGCTTTTGATACGGTTACTCGTGGAGAGCGGATATATGTCGCCTTACTGAACGGCGTCATTGCGGGCATTGCAACTGTTTGGGAACCGGACGCCTTTATTCATTTCCTGTTCGTAGATGTCCGCGCCCGTCGCAAAGGCGTTGGCAGCGCTATCATCTGCAAACTTGCGGAAACGTATGGCTGTTCTCTCACGCTAAAATGTCTGATTGAAAATTCAAATGGAATGGCGTTTTATCAAGCGACTGGATGGAATCAAGTTGAAATCGGTCATGCTGAAGAAGGCGCTTACGCGTTGTTGAGATATGTAGCGTTGCATAACCAAATTTGACAAATTCCCATTTAGCGAACCGTCTTGTTTTCGAGAAGGTCTTACAGTCAATCCGGCAGAAGGAAACTACACGCGAAAATGGCTTCCCCGGAGAGGCGCTGTTCGGCATCTTCGGGGAGGCCGTTCTTCCGCGTCAGTTTTTCAGCAGTCCCAACTTCTCAAAGGCATAATAGAGGCCGTCCTTGTCCACGTCCCCCGTCACATAATCCGCCGCCGCTTTGATTTCCGGGCCGCCGCTCCCCATAGCCACGCCGTAAGCGCAGCATTGCAACATGGGAATGTCCACTTTCGCGTCACCGAATGCGATGGTATCCCGCATATCCGCGTGGAGATACTCCGCTAACGTCCGAATGGCGACCGCTTTGTCAATGTCTTTCAGCCCCAAGTCGCCGAACAGGGCTTCCTCGCCTTTTCCGCCCCATGTTCCTACTTGCAGGTCAGGAAAATCCGTTTTCGCGTCCAGATAGTCCTGATAGCTGTTCAGTACGAAACTCACTTTGTTTACGTCGTCCCGGTACAGTTCCCCGCCGAAAATCATCTCCGGGAACGCGGAGCGGACGGTAATCCGTTCCGCGCCCTCCACGCCTTTCCCCTTGCTGTAGAGGCGGACGGCGTTCAGCCCCGCCTCCTCAAATTTCTCGCTTGCAAAGAGGCCGTTGTTGCTCTCCAGATAGAACTCCAGCCCCCGCCCGTGAAGCCAGTCCACAATCCGGCGGCACTGTTCCGGGGAAATCATGCGGTGCATAACAACCTGCCCGCGGTCCTCCACATAACTGCCGTTGCCGCCAATCATCCCGTCCAGTCCAATGGCCCACAGCGGCGCGTAAACCTCGGCCCGGCTCCGTCCGGTGCAGATGTAGACCCGGTGTCCCAGACTTCGCGCCCGCCGGATGGCCCGCACAGCCGATTCGGGTATCCGGTTTTCATAATCCACCAGCGTACCGTCCACGTCCAGAAAAATGATTTTGCCCATGTTATGCGCCTCCCTGTTGATTTCTCAGCGCGGCTTTCTTCGACAAATTCTCCGGGGTTATCGGCCCGTCACGGAAATAAAACTTTCTGTCACGCTCGCCAACAGCCCGGAGAATCCGGCGCGGATTCCCCGCCGCCACGGAATTTTGCTTGACTATCGCTGAAACTTTCGCTATAATAAACTTGTTGGACAAATAAACCAGAATTTCACATGGAGATAAGTTTGAAACAACACCATAGCAGAGATGCCCCGAAAAAGGGTACAACAACAAAACCACCGGAAAGGCGGTTCCAAAAACGGGGTTGAATAAACCTCAGCCGGACTGAGCGGCTAAATCATCTTTGAAGATATAGCCTCTCTTTCTGAGGAGTTCCAAACCCTGCGCTTTCGTAATCACGACCGAATGTTCTCTCAGC
>JAFSOM010000472.1 GCA_017447005.1 Oscillibacter sp. | reverse complement strand
TCTGACGCCCATTCGTCCAGACCGTTCTTTTCCCCGTAACATCAAATCCCAATCAGCCAAATCTTTCTTATATCGCCCCGCTTAGTCCAATGATAATTTGGGCTTCTTCGACTGCGCCCGCTTAACTAAACGACATTGGGACGCTGAGGGATTCACCGCAAATGACGTGATGTGGACATCCCCCGGTTCCACGACTCCCGTTCCCAGTCTTACGGCGCAATATGACAGCGCGACCAAATCAGCGACCGCCAGTCAATTCCGCATGGAGGCGGACGGCGTCTATACGGTAACGACATCCGACGGGCGAAGCGCGAGCTTTACTGTCGCGTCTCGCGGGCTAAGGCCGAGCGGAAGCGCGTCTTCATCCCTAAAGAATGAATCCTATAGTTTTTATATTGGCGGCGCTGCCAGCGATTTTACCGTCAATAAGAAAAACGAACTCTCCGCCCGGTTTACTTTCTATGATTCCACGTTTCCGGAAGGCGGCGTGGAATCCGTGGAGTGGGTCAGCAGTGACGCTAAGGTTTTGGCGTTCGATAAGAAGGGGCTTTCCAGCGTCAGCCACGCGAAAGGCGGAAAGACGGTTGAAAAACTGCTCTCCTACAATTCGATTGACGATGTAAAGGCTTATGGCCTGTCGGAAGGAAGCGTGACTATCGCCTGTACGGTAAAAGTCGGCGACAAAATGTTTACGGATGAGGTAAAAATTACCGTTCACAGTCAAGAGCGCTTTAATCTGATAGAATCTTGCCGCCAGTGGATAAGCGCTTACGGAACGTATATGGACAAAGTGAAAAACGCGCTCGAAACGTATACTGGAACTCAGGACGAACAAGAAACCATCCGCGAGCAGGCGGACGCGCTGATGAAAGCCGACGCAGGCCGTTATGATAAGCTCGTAACATTCAATTCCGAAGAACAGGAAGATGACGAGGATGTTAAGAAGAATGTCTATTACGCTGTCGCGGAATATCTGGCGCAAGAAACCAAGGTGAATTTCAACTTCAGTAAAATCAAGCTGAGCGGCGTTGACGCGACCACCATTTCGACTGATATTGTCAAAGAAGTGTGGGGAATGTTCAAACCTGTAAGCTATACCTGCACAACGGGTTCCGCGACAATTAGCCTGACCGGAATGGGCGGCGCGCTCAACAATCTGACAATCAGCTATAATGGCAAAGAAATTGCGCGGATGATTACCCAGCGGGATAAGATTGAGGAAACCATTAGCGCGTTTGTTCAGGACCTTTTGGAGCTTGAACAAAATCTTGTTCATCAGGCCTATCAGGAGATGGTCAAGGAAGCGTTTGGAAAGACGCTGAACGAACTTGCCAATGAGACAACGAAGGACGCGTTGCTTAAGCAACTGCAAAAACACAAGCCCGCCTTCCTGCGGGCCGGAGTCGGAGACGTAGCGGAGGGAATCAGTAATTGCATTGGCTATTACCAGCACGTCAAGAAAGTGATGGAACTTGCCGACGCCAGTCCGGATGAACTGTTGAACGCTTTTTCCTCTACTGATACGTTTGAATTTAAGAGCGATACGATTGAAAATAAGGCGGTCGCCAAGGCGATGAAAGGACTGGAGAAAGCGCGGGATAAGCTGGACGAAAAGGTAAAGAAAATCGCGGAAGACTCCGCAGTCGGCGAAGTTGCGTATGAGGTTTGCCATGCCATCTTCAAGTGTCCCGTGAATATTACTGTGCGTGACAGCGCCGGGAAACAGGTTGGATACGTTGGCGATGATGACCTCTGGTATGATGAGAACAGCGTCTATATCGAGCAGTATGGCGACGCAAAGCATATTTACTCCTATGCGGGAGCATTGAAATTTGACGTTGTGGCGACGCAAGCCGGTATGCTGAACTGCGTCTTTGAGGAAATGTCCAAGGGCGAAGCGGTCGGGCGTGTCAATTATTATGAAATACCTCTCCATACCGGGAAGTCACTTTCCGTGGAAACCCCCGCAGAAGCAATTTCCGCTGAAAGCGTTACGTTCAAGAGCGAGGGAAAGACGGTTTCCGCCAGTGAAAGTCTTACGGCGGAGACATACGAGACATCGACGGTCAAGGTCACTTGCGACGTGTTGAACGAAAACGGCGGAGAAGTCTGGGGTAGCGGCGAATACGTCCGCGGCGACGCGGTGTCGTTGCAGGCTACCCCGGAAAGCGGTTACGTTTTTCTGGGCTGGCGGAACGTCAGCGGGGGCGTTGTGTCCATTTCCCCGGTTTACGAGTTTGCCGCCCGCGACGATGTGACATTGACCGCGATGTTTGCGGAGGACGTAGAAGAATCTGACGAGTCCGGTTCCGCAGTGATTGCAACGGCGAATATTGATAAGACGGATGGCGTCAAAATACGCGCCGCTATCTGGTGTTCTGATGATGTAAATGCCGTCGCCTACTGCGTGTTTTACGATAACAATGGCAAAATGACGGGCTTGGAAATTAAGCCGATAACAGCCGGAGAAAATGACCTGACATTCTCGACGGGAAGTGAACCCGCTTTCGCGGCGAAACTTCTTGTCCTCGACGAGCAGTTGATTCCGCAATGTGACTTTACAGCGTTAGAATTATCGTAAGAATTGCCAGAAATCTATAGCGCGGAAATCAACTGACCGTTCGGAAGGGCCTTGGACAAAACCCCAAGCAAGATTTATTCCAGTTGCAGTCCCAAAACAAGGCGCTGGTAACGACATCGTGTCATTGCCGGCGCCTGCTATGCTTTTAAGCGTTGCGGGTCAATGTAAGATGAAAGAGGTTCAATAATGACTGACGCGGAGCCAGCGATAAAACGCCGCGTCTCCGTCCGGAAAGGAGGGGTTCATGCGAAGCATCGGAACTTTATCTACGCCTTTTTCCCGTTTATTTATGTGCGTGGTGACGGAACAGCAGAGGGCGGCCACGGACGCGGCGGACGTGGGGTACGTCTACCACGGCATTTACGAATTGGCCTATCCCTGCGCGAAAAAACGTCTGGAAGCGGAGCGGTGACGCTTTTGCTTTTGATATGGAAATGGAGGAATGACAGGATGAAATACGCGAAACTTGGCAATTCGGATTTGAACGTCTCCCGTATCTGCATGGGCTGTATGGGGTTCGGCGATTCGAGCCGCGGACAGCATTCGTGGACGATTGACGAGGAGCGTACCCGCGAAATTATCCGGCGCGGACTGGAACTGGGCGTCAACTTCTATGATACGGCGATTGCCTACCAGAGCGGCACGAGCGAACAGTACGTAGGCCGCGCCCTGCGGGATTTCGCAAAGCGGGAGGAAGTGGTCGTGGCGACAAAGTTTCTTCCCCGGACGCAGGAGGAAATAGAGGCGGGAATCACGGGACAACAGCACATTGAGAACATGATAAACGCGAGCCTGAAAAATCTGGGCATGGATTATATTGACCTCTATATTTATCATATGTGGGACTGGCAGACGCCGGTTTATGACATTCTGGACGGTTTGAACCGTGCGGTAAAAGCCGGAAAAGCCCGCTATATCGGCATTTCCAACTGTTTCGCGTGGCAACTGGCCAAGGCGAACGCCCTTGCGGAAAAAGAGGGATTTTCCAAATTTGTTTCCATTCAGGGACATTACAACCTGCTTTTCCGTGAGGAGGAACGGGAGATGGTTCCTCTCTGCGCGGAGGACAATATCGCCCTGACGCCCTACAGCGCGCTGGCGTCCGGGCGGCTGTCGCGGCGTCCGGGAGAGGATACGAAACGGGCGCGGGAAGACAATTACGCCAAATTCAAATACGACGCGACCAAAGAACAGGACGCGCTCATTATCCGGCGCGTGGAGGAAATCGCGGAGAAACGCGGCGTCAGCATGACGGAAGTTTCGCTTGCGTGGCTTCTGAGGAAAGTGACGGCTCCCGTCGTCGGCGCGACGAAACTTTACCATATTGAGGGCGCGGTCAAGGCGACGGATTTGGAATTGACGGATGAGGAAGCGCGGATTCTGGAAGAGCCGTATGTTCCGCACCCGCTTGCGGGCGTCATGGCGCAGAACAAGCCCGCGAACGCGAAGGAAAAGCACGTCTGGAGTACCGGCGACCAGAAGATTTGAACGGAAAACGACGTTTATTTCTTTGCCTATATGGCGCTGGAACAAGGCGCGCTGTCGGGCAAGTGCGATACCAACCATTTCACTCCGGAGGAACTTGACGAGATTCTCACCAAACATCCGGAAGCGGAGTTCGTACAGCTTCAAATCAACTACGCGGACTGGGAAAATCCCGCGATTCAGTCACGCGGCTGTTACGAGGTCGCCCGGAAACACGGAAAGTCCGTCGTGATTATGGAGCCGGTCAAGGGCGGAATGCTGACCAATCCGCCGGACAGCGTGACGGAAATTCTCCGTGAGGCGGAGCCGGAATCGTCCCCGGCGTCATGGGCTGTCCGTTTCGCCGCGAACCTTCCCGGCGTCATTACCGCGCTGTCCGGCATGAGCGGTCTGGCGCAGATGGAGGACAACCTGTCCGCCATGCGGGACTTTACCGGGCTGACGCAAGCGCAGAGCGAAACGATTGCCAAAGCGCAGGAGGCTTTGCGGGCCATTCCTCTGATTCCCTGCATGACCTGCAACTACTGTGCGAAAGTCTGTCCGAATGACATCGGCATTTCCGGTACGTTCACCGCATTTCTGATTCGTTCGACTAACCGCATAAGTGGACAGTCCAGTGGTTTAGGAGGATTTTAGCAAAGTTGGAAGAGCGGGATTCTATAGATATTTTGCAATAATCCCGTCCACATCAGCAATATTAAACGAAATATCATTATGCCATTCGCCAAAATCGCCGCAATTGTTGACCGCCTCAATCCATTCCGCAAGGGCTTTCCGCTTTTCCCGCTCTCTTCCGCTTTCCTGTCCTTTGGTTTCCAAAACTAAAGTCTTTCCGTTATCCAGTTTGACGAGAAAGTCCGGCGTATATTTCCGCACTACGCCGTCAAAGATATAGAGAATCTCAAATCCCAGATGATCGTTTTTAGCCCACGCAATCACATGAGGATTTTTCTCCAATACATAACTCTCTGAAGATTCCCATGCGCTGTCATAAACGCAATGACTAATCTGGGAATGTTGCGTTATATTACAGGGCTTGCTGGTAAACCACGTCGGCATATCGGCGGTAGACCGTGTCCGCTTGCCGGTATCGAAGATGGGAACTATACGTTCCGTCTGTTCCAGTTTGATAAATCCCCACAAATGCTGGACAATCTTGTTCATGTTCATCATGTAGATAATGCGTCTGCGTATTGAAGAGGTATTGAACAACGGCGGCTCAATCACAATCGCTCCTGAGCGCAGATATTCTTCCACAAGATGAATCACCTGTCCGAATAAGGCGTAACGGGTTCCCTCATTCTGCCACGAGGATTTCATCAGGTCATATACCTCTGAGGACGATTCAAAGATGATGCGTTGCATACGAAGTTGCGCGTCCAGCTTTTGCAGGTCAATTTCGGTACACTTTGTCAAATCTGTTTGCCCATCCAAGACGGGAGCCAAGTCAGCCCGCAAACGAGTTTTGGCGGCGTCCAGAGACAGCGTATCAATTTTATCCAAGTCAATGGAAAGTTTCGGCTTGAACTCGCGGTCAATGCGGATAAGATTAGGCCATGTAATTTCATATTCCCCTCGTTCTTTCAAGGCCTCAATCTGCGTTTTGGGCGGAGTTTTTGTTGGCCTTCCCCCATCGTCGGATTCATGCGGGAGGAAGGAAAAGGGAATGCCAAAGATGTTGACGTATTCCGGCGCGAACAAAGCGCTGTCAGGCGCTAAATCGTAGGAGGTGCGCCGCAGTCCGCGACCTACCACCTGTTCGCAGAGTAATTGGCTGGAAAAGGCCCGCAAGCCTAAAATATGCGTCACAGTTCGGGCGTCCCATCCTTCCGAGAGCATACCAACGGAAATGACATTACGAATCTGTTCACCGCGTTTCCCCTTTTGACCGACTGTGTCCACAGTTTCCCGCAGTACGGCGGCGGCGTCTTTTTTGCTTCCGGACGCGCCGGTTTCCGCCGTTGTTTCGTCCATAGTCTTGGAATCAATATGAATCGTGAACTCCGGCGTACACAATTCCGGTACGGGAATCCGGTTGTGGTCAAAGGCATACTTGATTCGAGCCGCCGTTTCCGTCCGGTTCGCTACCGTAATCATCACCGGGGGAATTTCCTGTCCCGCGTCTTTCCATGCGCGATACAGAGCCTGCCAGTCTTTTCCCAGCAGATAATACGCCTGTTGCAACAAATCGGGCAACGGCTCTTCCGGGGAAGCGGGACGATTGATGTCGTCCTTGACTTCCTCATCAGCGTAAATATGGTATAGCCGGGAACGGAACGTCGCCGCGTCAGGCATTCCATCATCTCGGACAACCACGCGTGGCGTTTTCACGAGGCCGGATTCAATGCCGTCATTCAGGCCAAAATCGCTGACAATCCAGCCAAACAGCGCCTCCTCATCGTTCCGTTTCCCGGAAGGCGCGAACGGCGTTGCGGAAAAATCATAACACGTTAAAATATTGCGGGCCTTGTGAATGCGGTCTAATCCGCTAATCCAGACCGTCGCTTCCCGCTCCGCCTCTTTCTGTTCACGGGTTCGCGCTTTGTTATCCGGATTCTTTCGCCATGCGTGGTGGGCTTCATCGTTAATAATGAGAAGATTCTTTGCGGACGCCAATTCCCCCAAAACTTCACGCGCATAGGCTTCATCGCTTTTCGCGCCCCGCTTATCCACGCTTTTACGTTTTTGCAACGCCTCCTCGCTATCCCATGCCAGCGACTGCCAGTTTGTAATGACCACTTTTCCCTGACGCAGTTTGTCCATCAGGCCAACCGGAACCACGTTGAACTGCGTGTAATAGTTATCCTCTCCGCCCGTTCGCAAAACCTGCAAGCGGTTGCGTACAGTCAAGCCGGGCGCGACAATGAAAACGTATTTCGAGAAGCGCTTGTCCTGCGGATAGCTGACCTTATTGCACGCCATCCACGCAATCAACATCGCCATAACCGTCGTTTTTCCGCCGCCTGTACAGAGTTTCGTGCAAATGCGCCGGAACAGTCCGCCGTCTCCGGGGATGTCCACGCCTACGCGGTCCGCCGCCGGGGCCTCCGTCAGCCAAATCAGAGTTTCCATAGCGTCCATCTGACAGAAGAAAAACTGGTATTGCCGCGCTTCGCTGTCGTTCCAGTGTTCCAGCAGTTTCCTTGTCACGCCCGTGACGCCGGGATAGCCCGCCTCGCGCCACGCCTTGACGCGAGGACGAATCAAATTCACCAACGGAAGTTCTATAAACTGCCCGATGTCGTTATACTGATTGGAACCCTGTCCGGCGATAAAGTATCCGGCGGGGCGGCGTCCCTCCGCCTGTACGAATTTCTGTCCGTTCAGGTCGTATTTCCAGTGGCGCTCCGGCTCCCGAAAGGCGGAGTTGATGATTAACTGGTCAATTCCATTCATAGTCCGTCACCAAAGCCTCCTCACGTAATCCGAATTACTTTCAGGCTTTCGATTCCCCGGTCGTCGATAATCTTCACGGCGATTTGGGAATTGGGTTGCGCGTGGAAGGGGAGGGATTCGTTGCCCGCGTATTTTTCGATGAGTTCCGGGTTAATTTCCGTCCGCAGGGTTTTCGCCAGCTTATTCCAGCCGTCCTTTTTGCCGCCCATCGGGAAAAACACTTGGTCCGGCTCCATGCACATCCCGTCGTAACTGGTATCCAGCGCCCACATCGCAATTTTCGATACGCCGCCGGATTCCACGCGCCCGGTTTTTACGTTGTAGTAGTCAAAGCCGTTGACGCGGACTTTGTAGAGCGTCTTGCTTCTCTTGTCAGGAATCAGTTCCACGTCGGGCTGTCCGACAAGCCAGAAAGACTGGTCGGAAGAGCGTTTCTTTTTCAGGTCGTCCGTCATGAGGTCGGTGTTCATCTGGACTTTCAACAGGGTCATGCCGGGCCAGACGGTTTCCTCAATCAGCCGCGCCGCCTCCGGGTCGAACTGGAACGCCGCGAAAATCAGCAGTTTCGGCGCGGGGCGCAACGTCTCCGCCTCGTCCAGCGCAAGCTCTACCATACGGGAATCAAGCGGCTTCGTCTCGCCGCCGAAACATACCACGGCGCGGCGGGGCGTATCTTCTTTTGTCTCCGCCTCGGCTTGCAGGAAACGCGTACCGGACAGCGATTCCACGCGGCTGAACGTCAGTTTCACTCCGTTCCGCCCCAAAATTCCGGTCGCCCTCAACTGTTCGCGCCAGTCGGACTGTTTCGCGCCGGAATTTTCATCCCAGTCGGCGATTTCGTCCAGCGGCTTTACAACAGGCGCGGGCAAAGCCTCCACCGTGAACGGCCCCGTAATGCGGACTTTGCTTTTGTCAATCTCCGGCTGGTCATAGAGGGTTTCCGTGGCGGGCGGCTCGTTGTTGGCGATGGATTTCAGCGTGATATGGGGGACGGTCTTATAGACGAACCCGCCGCCGACGCCCTCCGCCGGACGCGCAAGTTTATAGTAATCATAAGTGGCGGTCAAAAGGCGCTGTTTGGCAAGGGCGATAGCGACGCGGGACGTATCGCAGGTAATCCAGCGGCGTCCCCACTGTTCGGCGACGTAGGCTGTGGTACCGCTCCCGCAGGTAATGTCAAGAACAAGGTCGCCGGGGTCGGTCGTCATCAGCATACAACGCTTGATAACTTCCGTTGCAGTTTGAACAACATAAACTTTGGGGTCTGCCCTGCTTTGGATTCCGCCTATATTTTCCCATAAATTATTCATGGCTATATAGGGAAAATCATCAAAATAGCGGACATAAGCCAAAGAATTTCCCTCCCGGCTTACCCGTCCTTGCGCAATTAATCTTTGCATTCCCTCCGCGCTGGTTTTCCAACTGCCCTTTATAATTTGATATGTCGAACCTTCAAACTCAACAGGAAATCTTGCGTTTTCTCCGCCCGATTGAGAGGTCAAGTTATCCAGTCTGTAGGCTTTAACACCGTTCGGAAGAGAGTTTAGGCGTATATCTGTATGATTTTGTTCATTATAATCAGCAATGGAAATTTTAGTTCCATTCGCCAAACGCAAATTTCTATACTTTACGTCATACGCTACGTTCTTTTCGATAAAAAATCTCCGATATTTTAAGCTGTCCAATTTCTTGGCATACCAAATTACATAATCGCCCACTGCCGCAGGGGTAAGCAAGTCAGCCGGAGCGCCGGCACCAGTCGTCTTTTTCAGAAAGATTTGACTGACAAAGTTGCCTGTTCCAAAAACCTCGTCGCACAATTCCCGCACATGATGGACATTTTCATCACTGATTTGCACAAAGACGCTCCCGCTTTCAGAAAGCAGTTCCCGCGCCAGTAACAAGCGGTTGCGGAGATAGCTCAAATACGAGTGTATGCCGAGTTCCCAAGTGTCCCGGAACGCTTTAATTGTTTCCGGTTCCTGCGTCAAGTCCTCGTCCTTGCGGTCTTTCACGTCCCGCTGGTTTACGAACGGCTGAAAATTCGAGCCGTACTTAATGCCATACGGCGGGTCAATGTAGACCATTTGAACCTGTCCCGCCATGCCTTCCTTTTCCAGCAGGGAGTTCATAATCACCAGACTGTCCCCGGCAATCAGACGGTTCGTCCAGCTTACGCCGTGCTGGTAAAACTCAATGGCCTCCCGGCGTCGGCGCATACGTTCCGCCGGGGTTTCCGGCGCGAACAGGCCGATTTGCGCGGGAAGCTGTCCTTCCTCCGTCTCCGAATACTCTTTCATCACACGCGCAATGATACTGTGCGGCTTGATGGATTCGTGAATGTGGATAGACGATGTGGGCACGTCAAAGCTCATGCCCTCCGCTTTTCCCGCCCACTGTAACGCCGGGTCAAGGTGCGGGTCAAACTGATACGTCTTGATTTTTTCGGCGGCGGTGTCGTGTTTGGCCATGCCCACAGGCGGATTGTTCGTCCGCGTTTTATCGTCGTGCGTGTACGCTTCCACGTCGCGCATTTTTGCGGCGTCCGCGTCGGGGACTGCGTTCTTCTGGCGCGGCATTCGTGACGCCTCCTGTCTGTTCTGTGATATGCGGCAATCTCTCCGGCGAATGTTACATGAACGGATATTCCATCAAGACTGCCGCTGAATCTTTCAAATAGGCGTGTCATATTTTACTGAAAAAACTTCTGAAAGTCAAGAAGGATTTTAACAACGTCGTAAATGTCGTATGCGTGTAGCAATCGTTGGCAAGTCGCTATTTTCGCCCTCGTCCGGCGCTACGCGTCCCCTTCCCCCGTTCCGGGGGAAGGGGAAACCTGACAGCGCAATCTTATAAAAACTTGCGAATTTTCCACGAAAACTTCCCGGGATTGCGACAAAGATTCAAAGATTACGGCGTGTACCAAAAAGGGGGCAAAATAGCGAACAGGACGAAAAGAGCCTGAAAAAGCGCAAAATGCCCCTACAGGCATTTGAATTTCCAGAATATGTCATTCCGTCATGTTGTTCTTTTCC
>JAFSOM010000471.1 GCA_017447005.1 Oscillibacter sp. | reverse complement strand
GTCTCGTTCATCACTGCGAGATTATCAACATGACCGGCAACAGCTATCGTCTGGAGCATCGCCGCTCCATTACGCAATCCTGACTTTTCACTGGTACACTTTGTGGCGCGTTTTGGTACATTTTACTTGACTGCTTACACCGTCCTGTAAGGCAATCGCCGCTTCCGCCTGTAAGCGTACATTTTCGCCGTAGAGAACGTAATTTTCCGGCTTTCCCGTGATTTGCGCGCAAATGTCCAGCATACGAAGGTAGTCTTGCAAATTCTCCACGCTGAAATACAGCGCGGGAAGATTCAACGCCTCGAACGTGGGCAGAAATTCCACGTCCGGCGCAGTGTCGCAACTCGCAAGAATCAAATCCGGCTCTGCGGACAAAAGCGTTTCCAGATTAGGATGTAAAACGCCGCCCAGACTGAAAACGCCGTCGCCGAGCGGGAGTTCAAATGTCGTCCAGGCGTCGTCCGCCGCCGCAATCAGACTGTCAAGCCCTCCGGCGAGATTCCAAACGTCCGCGAAACTTCCTATCAGAGCCGCCACGCGTTCCGGGCGTTGTGGGACAAGAACCGTACGTCCGAGGTCGTCCGTCACGGACAGCGTTTCCGCGTTTTTCTCCGCGTCCGTCGCCGGGGAAATCTCCGTCGTACCCGCGCCGCAGGAGACCAGTAACGCCAACGACAGCAAAACGAAAAGCGCGCCTAAACGCTTACGGATTCCCATAGAACGCCGCCTCCACCGTTTCGCGCAGTCCGTCCCATCCGAGGCGTTCCAGCGTCTTTGCGAAACGCTCTCCCTTTTGCGCGTGTTCGGCGAAATAGTCCAGCGCGGCGTCCGCGACGCGGAACAACGTTTCCTTATCCCGGATAATGGGGAGAAGAACGCTTCCCTTTTGGATGTTGTTCCCGATCGTCCCGCCGAAACTGACCAGATAGCCGCTTTCGCCTTCCCACGCGCCTTTCCGGCAGGCGTCCGCGCAACGCCCGCAATGATTGCATAAAGTTTCGTCAAGGCTGATTGTCCCGTCCGAAATCGTGATTGCCTTCCGACGGCAGACACGCTCGCACGCACCGCAGAATACGCACGCTTTCGCGTTCCAGCGCGTGACCATACAGCCTTTCACGCCCATATCGTTTTCCTCGGCTTTCAGGCAGTTGTTCGGACAGCCCGTCACGCCGAATTTGAACTTGTGCGGCAACGCCCGCCCGAAGTAACGCTTATCCAGTTCCCGCGCAATGTCCAGCGAATCAATGCGCCCGCTCGGACAGCATTGTCCGCCCTGACAGGCCGTCACCGTGCGCACACGCGGCCCGCTTGCGCCCGGAAAGACGTTTCCTTTCGCAAGCTCCGCCTTGACCTCCTCAATGTCGTTTAGCTGAATAAACGGAATCTCCACGCCCTGACGGGATGTCAAATGCGCGTAGCCGTGACCGTACTTCCGCGCAACTTCCGCGATAGTTTCCAACTGTTCCGCCGTGACGTTTCCGCCCACCACCCGCAGACGGAGTGAAAACGTGTCCTTTTGCTTTTGAAGCATGAAGCCGCCCGCCTTTAACGCCGCGTAATCGACCGCCATAATATTCCCCTCCGTATTTTCCTAAATAACCGCGTTCCCGTACAGCGAACCGCCATTCGCGTCAGAAGAACGAATAATTGACCGTGTTTTCGTAGAGCAACCGGTCTTTTTCGGGGCCGCCCTTGCGCAAGTCCAAAATCCACTCGCCCCGCGTCGCCTGACAAAGTTCCTCCATCGCCTCCGGCGGAAGTTCCGCCCCGGAAAAAATGCTAATCAGCCCGGCGTCTTGCAGGATTTTCGCCGCGAAAGCCGCCTGTTCCGGTTCGACATCAGGACGTGAGGCGCGAAGCCCGCGCTCGGCGAGTTTGCGTTCCGTCACTGACGCCGCCTGTTTGTTTTCCGTCAGTATCACGAAAGGCGTCTGTCCCAAATTCCGCGCCCGTATTTCCGGGGTAATCTCCTCCCCGTCCGACTTGCGGGCGGCGAACACCGTCTCAATGACCCCGCAGGCGGCGGTCGCGTTGCTGATACGGTCGATGAGAATCAGTTCCCCCAAGACGCGGTGACGGGAGAACGTATCCGCCACGACGGGCTGTGACAACTCCACAACGCAACGCGCAATTTCGTTGCAACGCAATTCGGACGCGTCCCGATGTTCCCCGGTGTTCACGTCCACCGCGTACCGAATGCCCGTTACCGTTCCCGAAATGAGGCGCGTTCCCGTCTTGACCAGCAGGGAACGAGAGCCGCGCAAAGGCTCGTTGTCCATCCATAAAAGCGTGCACTCAAAGCGGGAGACGGAATAGAGTTGCGTTCCCTTGGCCAGTACGCAACCCCGGGACACGTCGATTTCGCGGTCAAATTCCAGCGTCACGGGCTGTCCCTGTACGGCGGAATCGGCGGACTTATCGCCGACAAGAATACTCTTGACGCGGGCTTTCGTACCGCTTGGCAGTACGGTCAGGCGGTCTCCGACAGCGACTTCCCCGGCCTCAATCTGTCCCTGAAAGCCCCGGAACGCTAAATTCGGACGGCATACCCGCTGGACGGGCATATAAAATCCTTCCTCGCCGCGCCCGTCTACGGGAACCGTTTCCAGACAGCGCAACAGCGTTTCACCCTGATACCACGGCATACGCGCCGACGGCGTCATGACGTTGTCGCCCTCCGTCGCCGATAACGGAATGATGTCCACGCGCTTTAGATTCAATTCCGTCCGCAGAGCGTCAATCTGTTCGCGGACGCGCTCGAAAACTTCCTGACGGTATCCGGCAAGGTCCATCTTATTGACCGCGAACGCAAAGGATTCTATGCCCATCAGCGCGCAAATTCGAGCGTGCCGGCGGGTCTGGACTAATACGCCCTTGGTCGCGTCCACTAAAATTACGGCGAAGTCCGCGAACGACGCCCCTACCGCCATATTCCGCGTGTACTCCTCATGCCCCGGCGTGTCCGCCACGATAAAGCTCCGCTTCTCCGTTGTGAAATAGCGGTAGGCGACATCAATTGTAATGCCCTGTTCGCGTTCCGCCGTCAGGCCGTCCAATAAGAGGGAATAGTCGATTTCCCCGCCGCGTGACCCCAGACGGCTGTCCAGTTCCAACGCCTGTTTCTGGTCAGCGTAAAGCAATTTGGCGTCGTAGAGGATATGGCCAATCAGCGTGGATTTTCCGTCGTCCACGCTCCCGCAGGTGATGAATTTTAACAGCGTCCCGTCGCTCATCAGAAATAACCCTCCCGTTTCCGCCGCTCCATGCTCGCTTCCCCGCCGTCGCGGTCGATAACCCTGCTGGCGCGTTCCGACGTGGCCGCGCCGAGCGTCTCCTTTATCACCGCGTCGAGCGTGTCGGCGTCGGATTCGATTCCGCCCGTGAGCGGATAACAGCCCAGCGTCCGGAAACGCGCTTTCTTTGTCAGGACTTTTTCGCCGGGCTTTAGCGGAAAGCGTTCGTCGTCGACCATAATCAGACATCCGTCGCGCTCCACGACGGGCCTTTCCTTGGCGAAATACAACGGCACAATCTCAATGTTTTCCTGCCGGATGTACTCCCACACGTCTTTCTCCGTCCAGTTGGAGATGGGAAAGACGCGGGCGCTCTCGCCCTTGCGCATACGGGTATTGTAGAGTTTCCAGACCTCCGGACGCTGGTTTTTCGGCTCCCACGCCTGTTCCGTATTGCGGAAGGAAAACACGCGCTCTTTCGCCCTTGACTTTTCCTCGTCCCGCCGCGCTCCGCCGAACGCCGCCGTGAAACCGTATAGTTTCAGCGCCTGTTTGAGGGCCTGCGTTTTCATGATGTCCGTATAGGCGGCGCCGTGGTCAAAGGGGTTGATTCCCTGTCTCACGCCGTCCGGATTCGTATAGACCAGCAACTCCAAGCCGTGTTGTCTCATGACGCGGTCGCGGAAGGCTATCATTTCGCGGAATTTCCATGTGGTGTCGATGTGCAGGAACGGGAACGGCGGCTTTTCGGGATAGAACGCTTTTAAGGCGAGGTGGAGCAATACGGAACTGTCTTTGCCGATGGAATAAAGCATGACGGGCTTTTCGCATTCCGCCGCCACTTCCCGCAAAATATAGATAGCTTCCGCTTCCAGCTCTTCCAGATGGGATAATTCCCGCATACGTAAGCCCTCCTAATATTGGTTCGCCGTCCGGCTGTCGGTCGTGATGACGACGGCGTCCTGTCCGGGACGCTCCACGCGCCAATAGCGTAAAGGCCCCTCGGAACGGACGCGCATTTCCGCGCCCTGTCCGCCGATGTCCGCGCCCAGAAAGTACGCAATCGCCCCATGGCGGCATTCTTTCAGGCACGACGCGCAACCCCAGCATTCCTCCGGATGTTTCAGGAACGCCGCGCCGGACGCGTCCCGCGTGATTAAATTTCCCGGACAGACTTCCGCGCACTTCCCGCAACGGGCGCATAGTTTGCGGTCTATTAAAACGCTCATGTCTCCGCCTCCCGCGCCAGTTTTCGGTAAATAATGCGCGTTTCCCCGTCCGTCAGACGGGAGTTGACGTGTAGTGTAAAGGAATTATCCTTTCCGGGGTAATCCGTGCGGACGCCGAAACCGGGCCAGCGCGTTTCCCGCCGCGCCTCCATATGCGCAATCAGCGTTTCGCATACCGTCAGGCGGTCGCGCAGTTCATAGACGCGCAACAGTCCGCCCATGTCGGACGCCCGCAAATCCACAGCTTGCCGTTGCAACGCTTTGATTTTCCGCCGCGCTTCCGACAGGCTTTCCGCGTCGTAGCGATAATCCGTTCCGATTCCCCCGGCGTATTGGTCCATGACGCTTTGCATGGCTTCCTCTAAACGGAAAGCGTCGGCCTCGTTCCCTCCGGGACTGAGAAGGCGCTCATAATCCGAGTTTTCGACGGGCGCGGCGTCAGACGATACCGGAAAGCGCTCCATATCGGACAGCGCCGTCTCCGCCGCTATCCCGCCTTCCGCTAACGCGCCGGTGACAAACTTCATCGGCGCGCCTCCGGATACGTCCCCGGCGGCGTACAGCCCCGCCAACGTCGTGCGGCGTCCGGCGTCCGTCCAATAGCCGCTTCCCGTATGCCCGCCTACAATGTACGGCTCCGTACAGGCAAGCTCAACGTTCGCCGCGGACGGCGCCTTTCCGCTCTCAATCCAGCGCAATGTCTGCGCGGGCGCCATGTTCAGATAGGCCTTATTAAATCCGTTTCCTGTTCCGGCGTGACGCCGACGGTTTGCAGATAGCACGGGCCGCGGCCCTCCCGCGCCTCCTGCGTCGTGCCGTAGGCCCTGCCCGACGTTGACAGGCCGTAACGCAACGCGTAAGGCTCCCCGAACGCGTTGACCTGTTCCGCGCCCACGCCCAGCGCGATGGTACCCGTAGGGGCAATCGTGTCTTTGCAACGCAAGGCCACGAAACGCATTTCAAAGCCCGTCATTTCCGCGCCCGCCCGGATTCCCATAGCGTACCCGGCGCCCGTGTTGAACGGCGGATACCACATCTTGTGACGGGAAAAGCCGGGGTTGTTCGGACGGTACAGCCCCGCCGCGCCGCCCGTGGCGCATATCACCGCCCGCGCCGCGAAACTGTATGCGGTTTCCTCTCGCACGGAAAAGCCTGTCGCCCCGCGCACGCGCCCGCCCAAAAGAAGATAATCCGTCACGTTCACATGGTTCAGGACGATAACATTGGAATAACGCCGGACTTCGGCGGCTAAAATCGGCTTGATGTTCTCGCCGTTGATTTTGAGATTCCACTTGCCCCGCGTCGCGTACTTTCCGGCGGCGTCCTTGAGAATCACAAGCCCCATACGCTCCAAATCGGCGGCGCATTCGTTGAAACGTTCCGCCATCGACAAAACCAAATCGTCCCGAATTACTCCTTCCGCGTCGCGGCGGACAAATTCCACGTAATCTTGCGGCGTGCGGCCTTCCGTAATGTAGGCGTTCAGCGCGTTCACGCCCGCCGCCAGACAACCGCTCCGGCGAATGTCCGCCTTTTCGACCAGCAGAATGGAACGTTCAGGGCGCCGCCGCGCCGCCGTAATCGCGGCGTAACATCCCGCCGTTCCGCCGCCAATTATCAGCAAATCGGCGCTTAGAAACTCCCGTTTCAAGGTCAAATCACCACCGTTTCAAGGTTAAAGCGCCGCCGTTTCAAGGTCAAATCACGACGCTTTCGCGCCGCAGAGAGCGGTTATCTTCAATCGACACGGCGTCGCCGTTCAGCAGGAACAGACGGTAAATGAAAACTTCCACCGTCTCCCCGATTTCTACGGGCGGGTCGTTGATACTCCGTATCGCCGATAGCAGATTTCCGTGCAGGCGGACGCGAATTTCCAGAGCGCTACCCCGGAAAATGATGTCCTCAACAACCGCGTCCTCGGCGGATTTGCTGTACTGGATGTTTTCGCCTTTCTTGAACACGCTTAGAAATTCGGGACGCAGAATCGCCACGCTGTCCGGCCCGGCGGGGTCAAAGAAGCGGAACTCGTTGTAGTTCTTCACCGGAACCGAATTTCCGATGAACCGCGCCACGAACGGCGTCGCCGGATTGCGGTATAACTCTTGCGGCGTTCCGGCCTGCTCCACGCGTCCGTGATTCGTCACAATGATGTCGTCGGCGACTTCTATCGCCTCGTCTTGGTCGTGCGTCACGAAAATGCTGGTAATGTGTAACTTTGTAATCATCTCACGCAGCCACGTGCGCAGTTCCAGACGGATTTTCGCGTCAATGGCGGCGAAAGGCTCATCCAACAGCAAAATGCGCGGATTCGGCGCAAGCGCCCGGGCGAACGCTACTCTTTGCCGCTGTCCGCCGGAAAGCTGGCTCGGGAAACGCTTTTCCAGTCCCTCACAGCCCACCAGTTTTAATAATTCCGTCACGCGCTCCCGGATTTCCTCTTTTCCCGCTTTTTTCACGCGCAGTCCGAATGCGATGTTGTCATAGACCGTCATGTAGCGGAACAACGCGTAACTTTGGAACACAAACCCAATGCCGCGCTCACTGCCCGATACGTCGTTGACGATTTTGCCGTCAATCACGATGTCGCCGGAATCGGGCGTTTCCAACCCGGCAATCATGCGCAGAATGGTTGTCTTGCCGCTTCCGCTGGGGCCTAACAACGCCACCAGCTTTCCACGCGGAATGCTGATGTTCACGTCTTTCGACGCCTGAAAGTCTCCGTAATACTTGTTCACATGGCGGAGTTCCACGTAACCGCTCTTTTCGCCCATATCGCAACCCCTTATTTCAGCATATCCGCTTCCTTATTTCCGCGCCGTTCCAGCCAGACCCGCAACGCCAATATAATAACGGCGAGTATGACGAGAATGGAGGACGCCGCGAACGCGCCTGTAAAGTCGTAGCCCTGATAGAGCAACTCAATATACAGGGGAAGCGTATTCGTTTTTCCGCGAAGGTGTCCGGATAATACCGACACCGCGCCAAATTCGCCCATCGCCCGCGCCGCGCACAGTACGATTCCGTACAGCAACGCCCACTTGATATGCGGTAGCGTCACCTTGCGGAAAATCGTAAAAGTTCCCGCGCCCATTAACGCGGCGGCTTCCTCCTCGTCGGTTCCCTGCGCTGTCAGGACGGGTATCAGTTCCCGCGAGATAAACGGGAACGTCACAAAGATTGTCGCCAGCACGATTCCCGGAACGGCAAAAATAATGCGAATGCCCGCGCTTTCCAGAAACGGGTAAAGAAAGCTCTGCCGCCCGAACGTCAGGACGTAAATCAGACCCGCGATAATGGGCGATACCGTCACGGGCAAGTCAATCAGCGTGGAGATGATTTTCTTGCCCCGGAAGGCGAATTTCGTCAGGCACTACGCCGCGCACAGTCCGAACAGCGTATTGACCGCTACTGCCCAAAGCGTAGCTTGTATCGTCAGAACCGCCGCTTTGAGGGCGTAGGAATCCGTGACGGCGGCGGCGTAGGCCGCGAAACCCTGCCGCAACGCCGTGATGACAATATAAATCAGCGGCAACAGGAGCATGACCGACAGAAACAACGCGCTGACGGCAATTAGCGTCCATTTCAAGGGGCCGCTGTTTTTTCTGAGTTCCATAAAACGTCCCTCCCTCACGCAAGACCGCTCACGCGCCGCGATACGACGCTTTGCAGTATCGCGTTGACCGACAGAATGACAAAGGCAATCACAAGCATGACAAGGGCGATAGATGTCGCGCTCGCGTAGTCATACTCTTGCAGTTCGGACATAATCATCAGCGGCGTGATTTCCGTCTCAAACGGCGTGTTTCCGGCGATAAACACCACACTTCCATATTCGCCGATACTCCGGGCGAAAGCAATCGTAAAGCCGGAAATCAGCGCGGGAAGCGTTTCCGGGAAAATCACGCGCCGGAACGTCGTCCATTTGTCCGCGCCTAAAATCATGGCGGCCTCCTCATATTGGATGTCAATCTTTTCAAGCACGGGCTGGACGCTCCGCACAACGAACGGAATGCCAATAAAAATCAGCGCAACCGTAATGCCAAGGCGCGTATAGGCGATTCTGATTCCGAAACGCTCATAGAAAAACTTTCCCACAAGGCCGTTTGTGGTTGTCAAGTGCGTTAAGGAAATGCCCGCGACGGCGGTCGGAAGCGCGAACGGCAACTCAATCACGCCGTCCAAAAAGCGTTTGCCGGGAAAGTCGTAGCGTACCAGAACCCACGCCAGAATAAAGCCCATCACGGCGTTTATCAGGGAGGCCGTCAGCGCAGTAACAATGCTGACGTAATAACTCGACAGCACGCGGGGACGGGAGACCGTCGCCAGAAATTCGGCGGGAGAGAGCCGCGCCGTAAACGCAATCAGCGAACACAGGGGAATCAATACGACAAGGGACAAAATCGCCATCATGACGCCGAAAGACAGTCCGAAACCGGGTATCACGCTCTTCTTTTTCCGCTTCATTGCAATCACTCCATCACGCGTTCCCGCCCGTCGAAACGGCGAACGGGAACGCCGTTTTCATCCCTCATAAATTTGGTCGAAAGTTCCGCCGTCCGTAAAGTGTACGGCGCGGGCCTGCGCCCATCCGCCAAAATGCGAAATGTCCGTCAGCGTTACGTTGTCCTGTATCCATTTCCCGTCCGCCGGAATTTCCGTTATCGTATTATCCGCGCTTTCCGATACGTACTGTTCGTAGACGCTCCGCGTACTGGGACGGTAGAAGTTTTCCGCCTCCACCGCCTGCGCTTCGTCGGAGTAGAGATAATTCAGATATTCGGCGGCGGCTTCCTCCGTCCCATGCTTCCGCGCCACGGCGTCCACCACGGCGACAGTCGGCTGGCACAGAATCGACACCGACGGAATGACAATCTCATATTCGCCGGGATACTCCCGCAACGACAGGAACGCTTCGTTCTCCCACGCTATCAGCGCGTCGCCCTGTTTATTTTCCACAAAAGAAGTCGTCGCGCCGCGTGCGCCCGAATCGAGAACGATTACGTTTCCGTAAATCTTCCCGACGGATTCCCGGATTTGCGCCTCATCCTGTCCGAGGGTCTCAAAATAGCGCCACGCCGCAAGGTAATTCCACATCGCCCCGCCGGAAGTCTTGGGATTGGGCGTAATGACGCCTACGCCGTCACGGGTAAGGTCGTCCCAGTCGCGGATGTCCTTCGGGTTTCCGGCGCGAACCAAAAAGACAATGG
>JAFSOM010000470.1 GCA_017447005.1 Oscillibacter sp. | reverse complement strand
GTACGATTTCCGAAAAAATCACTCCGGGCTTGCGCGTGTAATCGCAGACTTCCCCGTAACGCTCGTCGTATAACTTCTCCCCGGCGCGATAGGCCGCCGACGCGATAACGGAACTTCCCGCGCTGCGCCTGACCTGAGTTACGTGAAAATGATAAAGCCTGTCAACCATCCCCTTTCATGTCGCGCTCAATGACGCCCGTGACTTCCGGCAAAGCAAAGACTTTTTCCATGAGACTATAAAAGTCAACCTCGGATAATTCCTTTGTCACCGGGACAATGCTTTCGATTGCGGCTCCCTTTGTAATCAGACGATGCGCCCTTTCTTTCCTCGTTCGATTTTCTTTGTAGTTCAAACGATTCTGTAAACGCGTCACCTGATTTTTATATTGCGCCGCCTTTGCTTTCGCGTCCTCGTATTCCTGACGCAGTTTTTCAAGACTTTCCTCCAAGGCACCACCTCCCTAAAATTTCAAACCTGAAATAAAACAAGACCGCTTGTCGGGAAACCCGGCAAACGGTCTTGTGCAGAAAACGATATTTAGTTTTACCCGCAGAGGGAGAATCGCCGACAGTTCCCGGAAACCTCCCGTTGGAAAAGGGGATAGCCGCGTAAGCGGCGCAAGGGGCGTCAGTCCCTTGTACGGAGCGACAGCGACGCAAAAGCCGGAACGCCAGTTTCGGCGGGGCCTCGCAGAGCGCACATACCATTTCGCCAGAAATGGTATAGAAGTGCGCCCGTTCGGTTGCGCCCGTTCGGTTGCGTTTAGACAGTAGTCATTCGTTTTTAGGAAATGTTAATAAACAAGTTGGCCTAAAATAGAGCTTACCACATAATAGCGACTTGTATAAGTGCCATGAGGTATATGATTGCATGATTTCAATTCATAGCAATTTCCCCGTTGTACAATGAATCAAAATCATAAATTCTTATGCCGCCAAGTGTTCCATCTGCATATGCAAAAGAAAACAAGTGGTTTTCTTCATTAAAGGCATAAGATTTTATCAGCCTATTCCGTTTTAATTGGCGTAATAATTCCTCGGCGAATAACTTCCTGCCTTCTATGGATGAATTGCGGTAGTCAGGATTTTCAAGCATATCCGCAATTTGACTGTCTACATCGAGCACCTGATTTTCTGTCATATGTGAATACTGGTCAAAAAAGAAGAATAGTATGAGGAGTGCTACTGTCGCTATCATTATTAGGATTATCCAATAGCGTTTCATGAAATTCGCCACCAATCTAATTACTGTCAAAGGGAGAGACATTCTTATGTCTCTCCCTTATAGGGCAGTCAGGATTTGCTCTTACGTCAATACGACATTATCAATGACGCAGGCAGAATCATAATAGGAATCGCCAACATCATAAATAATGAAGGAGATGGAAATAGTCTGTCCTCGGTAGCTTGAAACGTCAACCTCCACTGATTTCCACCCAGTCTGATATGCAGTGTTATCGCCTCCATCAAAATCGATGTCGCTCACTTCATGCCATTCTGAGGTGTTAATACTCTCATAGGTTTCTTCAAAAGCAACATTGTTACTGCGGAGCAACCGGATTCCGAAGGAATCGTCAAATCGACTGCCAACGTATTCCATAGGTTCCTCAGAAATGAAATTATAATCAAATTTGAGGGTAGTAGCAGTCTGCGGAATAACTAATCGCTGAGATATGGAACTGCCTTCTGTACCTTCTCCGACAGTAGCGGTTGTCTTTGCGCCGACGCCAGTTGTGAGTATGACCATGCGCGTACTGGTAGACCCATAAGGCTTCACTTCACCGAGTCTATCGAGAGAGCGCACATCGCCGACAATAGTCCAATTTGTAGGTACAGCATTTCCAGCAGTTACGTGGTGGGATTCAAAGTCTCCATTTTTCAAGCCCGTGTTTACCAGTTTGGACGTGTTTTCTCCTCCAAGATGAGGATAGGCAATATTATATGCGGCATCATATTTTCCGGGACCATATTCAGCCGGACAAGGAGTGCCATGAGCCGTACTATCTTCCCACCAATCCTGTAGCGTTCTGCTATAGGTTTTTTGGAACCATACAGCATGGTTTGCGCCCATCTTGGATATAGCTCCATCATAGGATGCTTGAGAAGTCTTTCCGTCTAACAAGCCACCCACATAGTTTGACATGAATTCTCTGCTGTAGTCTGCAAAAACGGAATTATGAAAGCCCACAATAGCAGACGCACCGCGAGAAATGATTCCATTTGCCATGGAATAATCCCAACTTCCGCCTTTTCCCATGAATTGACAGCACTCAGAAAAGATAAATTTTCCGCTCAATTCATTCGCGTCGTAGGCATTTTCAAAAAATGTGGAGAGCAGATTGTATTCGCCGTTAATCTTAACAACCTGTTTGTCCTTCAATTCAGCTTGGTAGGCTTTATCCTTATCCTTGGTGCTTCTTTCAGAAAGGCAAATCGCCGGAGATTGGTGTTTTCCAAACCACAGGAAATCATGCCACACATAGGTTGAGCCATGAGTTGCAATAACCACAACGTCATACTCATTAAAGTGCTTGAAATCATCCACCGTCACAGATGTATCCAGCGTGGTATCAAGTCCCTTTTGATTCCATGTGTTCCGTAGTATTTGATAGAATGTGGTTCTATAGGCAATCTGGGTTGCTTCTGTCTCGAAACTGGGAAACGCATTGAGAATCAGGGCTTTTCCAGTTTGTCCTGAAATGTTCTCAGTATTTCCACTGTCATCGGCATTGCTGTTCCCGCCGTCATTTGAACCAGTATTCCCATCGTCGTTAGCGTCAGTATTGCCGCTGTCATCGGCGTTGCTGTTATCACCGTCGTTGACACCAGTGTTGCCGCTGTCATCGGAGGCAGTGCTTCCAGTATCGTCGGTATCAGTATTGCCGCTGTCATCGGAGGCAGTGCTTCCAGTATCGTCGGTATCAGTATTGCCGCTGTCATCGGCGTTGCTGTTCCCACTGTCGTTCCCGTCAGAGTTGCCGCTGTCATCGGCATTGGTGTTTCCAGCATCGGCGGTATCAGTATTGCCGCTGTCATCGGAGCCAGTGCTTCCAGTATCGTCAGCGTCAGTATTGCCACTGTCATCGGCGTTGCTGTTACCACCGTCGTTAGCGGCTGATAGAGAAATAGAATCTCCTATAACCTCATCATGCTTTTCGTTGAAAACACCGCTACCATCAACGACGCTTTCCGTAATTCCATTAAATACTGGGTCAAACTTATGGATTGTAATTCCGCCCAGAATACCTTCTGCATACTCGAAAACGTAGATACCTGCTGTTTCATCATAGTACGCAGAATCAGAAACAATCAAATTTGACTCCGCGAAACCATTAATCATCGCTTCGACCGCAGACAATTTCTCGGCGTCTGTCTTTTGCTCGAAATCAGGTGATGAAATCAAAGCGTTAATTTCATTATCTACTGTTTCCATAGTGGTAAGGGTTCCTTCAGAAATAGGAGTATAATATTTAACCTCCACTCTGTTGGATTGAACCTCACCATAAGATGCTACGAAGGATTTTACAGAATCTTCCGAGGGTGTTTCTGAAAGTTTCGCACTGTATACGCCATCCCCGGCCATATCGTCTCCATGACTACTGTATAAACCATCGTCATAGAGTTCTGCGACAACCTCAACCCCATCGTCGGTCACTTCACATAAATTGAATTTTCCGTCAGAAGGAGCAGGCATAGACGATTGGAGATAGAAATATACGGTGTTGTCATTGCCAATCATCACTAAGCTACGGTCTGTCCGCAAATCCATTTGAGCGGTAATCCACTTAGCATAAAGAGTGATGTTGCCTGTGATGGGTGTCGTAAAGTCGAATACATTGGTCAGTTGTATATCACTATACCACTGTAAGTGGTAATATAGAGTGTACCAAAAACGGACAGATAGACTGTACCAAATTCCGCCACAAAGTGTACCAAAAAAAGACAGGGAGTGTACCAGTAAACGGCCCGGTCTGTTATGATGGGAACATCAGACAGACGGAGG
>JAFSOM010000469.1 GCA_017447005.1 Oscillibacter sp. | reverse complement strand
CCCCACCCGGCGCTACGCGCCACCCTCCCCCAAAGGGGGAGGGCCTTAAGCGGCGCAATCTTCCGGAGAGTTTATTTTTGCGCAAGTCATTGCGACAGCGACGGAAAGGAATGGGAACTTTATTATGATGCTTTATCCCGCGATGGGCGAATTGAGCGCCCAGATTCATAATCGTTATATGCTGGTCAATGTTGTGGCCAAACGCGCCCGTCAGATTGCCCAAGCCTATGAGAACGCGCACCAGATTCTCAACGAAAAGCCCGTGACGACGGCGATTAACGAAGTGGCCAGCGGGGAACTTTACGACCCGGAGGAAACGTCGCCGGACGCGGACGCCCTCGACGACGCCGGAGAGCCGGACGATATGGAGCCGGACGCGGTAACGGAAGAGGACGCGGACGCGGAATGAACGCTGTCCGGGAGGCGTAAGCGTTGGAAATTGTGGACATTGCCCGTATCGCGGTCAGCGCCGCCCGATATGATATTGACAAACCCTATGACTACCTGATTCCCGCCGGACTGCGCGACGCCGTGCGCCCCGGTATCCGCGTCACGATACCGTTCGGACGCGGAAACCGTCTCTGTGAGGGCGTGGTTCTCGCCGTGACGCGGGGGCCGAAAGTCCCGGGCTTAAAGGCGGTTCTCCGCGCTCTCGACGCCGAGCCTGTCCTTGACGGCCCTATGCTCTCCCTCGCGCTCTGGTTGCGCCAACGCTATTTTTGTACGCTCTACGACGCGTTTCACGTGATACTGCCCGTGGAATTGTGGTATACCGTACAGGAGTTTTGGACGCTCACGGACGCGTGGGAACAGTCGGAGGCGGTCATCCGCGCATGGACGCACGGCGCGGAACTGTTGGACGCGCTCATCTCCAACGGGGGCCGCGCCGGGTGGGAGACCTTGCGCGGCGTATGCGAACGGGCGCGGCCTGTCTTACGCGATATGGAGGCCCTCGGCGCGGTACGCTGTGAGGCCGACGCCAAAAGCCGCGTCCCGCGCCGCGCTGACCGCTCGGAACGTATGGCCGAACTGACGCTTCCGGCGGAGGAGGCGTTGTCGATGGTCGAAGGCGTCCGGCGCCGCGCCCCTATCCGCTATGAGGTCGTGCGACTGCTCGCCGTATCCGGCAAACTCTCCGCGTCGGAGGTTCGTTACTTTACGGGCGCGTCAACGCGTATCCTGCGGGAGATGGAGAAGTCCGGCCTGATACGCTTTTCCGAAATGGAGACGCCCCCCGCCGAAATTCCCGTCGCGCCGCCGCCGTCGCTGACGCTCAACGACGAGCAACAACGCGCTTTCGACACGGTCGCGGCGCTGATGGAGCGGGACGCGGCGAACGTCGTATTGTTGCACGGCGTCACGGGGAGCGGGAAAACGCAAGTCTATTTGCGTCTGACGCAAAGGGCCTTGGACATGGGCAAAGGCGCCATGATACTGGTACCGGAAATCATCCTGACGCCGCAACTGATGGGTAAATTCCGCGCCTGTTTCGGCGACGCTGTCGCCTTGTTGCACAGCGGCCTGAAGCTGTCCGAACGTTACGAGCAATGGAAGCGCGTCCGCGACGGCGCCGCCCGCGTCGTACTGGGCACGCGTTCCGCCGTGTTCGCGCCCTTACGCGATTTGGCCCTTGTCATTCTCGACGAGGAGCAGGAGAGCAGTTACGATTCCCAACAGGCGCCGCGCTATCATACGCGGGACGTGGCGAAGTATCTTTGTAGCCGTAACCGCGCCACGCTCTTACTCGGTTCCGCCACGCCCGCCGTGGAAACCGCGTGGGCCGCCGAAAGCGGAATCTATGCCCGCGCCGTTCTCGAACACCGCTATAACGCGCAGGACATGCCCAAAGTCCTCATCAGCGACTTACGCGAGGAACTCCGGGCGGGGAATCCGGGCCTGATTGGTCAGGATTTGCGCCGGGAGCTGTCCGCGAATCTGGAGCGCGGCGAACAGAGCATTTTATTTCTCAACCGTCGCGGAAGCGATAGAATGTTGCTTTGCATGGAGTGCGGACACGTTCCGGAATGTCCGCGCTGTTCCGTGCCCATGACGTACCACGCCGCCAACGGGCGCATGATGTGCCACTACTGCGGACATTCCGAACGCGGCATGGAGTTCTGCCCGTCATGCGGCGGGATGATGCGGCGTATCGGCGCGGGTACGCAGAAAGTCGAAGAGGAATTGCGTACCCTATTCCCCGACGCGGACGTTTTGCGCATGGACGCCGATACCGCCACGGGAAAACAGGGGAAACTCTTGGAGAAATTCGAGAAGGAACGCATTCCGATTCTATTGGGTACGCAGATGGTAGCGCGGGGACTGGACTTTGAAAACGTGACCTTAGTCGGGGCCTTGCTCGCTGACCAGTCGTTATATTTAGACCACTACCGGGCGACGGAACGCACGTTCAGCCTTTTGACGCAGGTCGTGGGCCGCGCCGGACGGGGAACGCGTCAGGGCCGCGCCGTCATACAGACCTACCAGCCCGAAAGCGACATCATCCGCGCCGCCGCCGCGCAGGACTACGCACGGTTCTACCAGACCGAAATCAAAATCCGCCGCTTGCGCCGCTACCCGCCGTTCGCGGACTTATTTACCCTGACGGTTTCCGGCGCGGACGAGCAGGCCGTATTTCTCACGGCGGTGAAAGTCCGCGACACGTTGCGGAATCTGTTCCTGACGCCGGAATTTTCCGCGATGAATCCGGAGATTCTCGGCCCGGCCCCGGCCCCGGTACTGCGCGTCAATACGCTCTACCGCTACCGCGTGTTACTGGTGGCGAAAAACGAAAAGCCTGTCCGGGAACGTCTGCGCTGGCTGATTGCCGAATTTCTCCGCGACCGCGCCGCCCGCGGCTTACTGCTGTCCGTGGACTGCAACGGCGACGCCTGAGAGAAGAGCGGACGCCCGACGGCGGCGCAATCACGACGCCCGACGGCGCCTAAATTAGAAAGGGACTATCAAACATGGCATTGCGAAACATTGTGGAACAGGGCGACCCGGTACTCATGAAAATGTGCCGCCCCGTCAAAGACTTCAACCGACGCCTTCACATTCTGCTCGACGACATGCGCGAAACGCTGGCCAACGTGGGCGGGGCCGGATTAGCCGCGCCGCAGGTGGGCGTACTTCGGCGCGTGTGCCTCGTCATGGACGAAGCGACGGAGGAGTATTACGAACTGGTCAACCCGGAAATCATAGAGCAGGACGGAGAGCAGACCGGATTAGAGGGCTGTTTAAGCGTCCCGGGGAAATGGGGCATTGTGACGCGTCCGGAACACGTGAAAGTGCGGGCGCAGGACCGTGACGGCAACTGGAAAGAGTACGAAGGCACGGGATTAACGGCGCGGGGATTCTGTCACGAAATCGCCCATCTCGACGGGCATTTGTACACGGAACTGATAGACCATTTCCTGTCGGACGAGGAAGTAGAGGAGTACCAGCGTAAGCAGGAGGAAGAGGAGGAGCGCAAGAAGGCGGAAAACGAGGCGCGGAATCAGACCGACAAGGAGGCGCGGGAGAGCGTCAAGGAGGCGTGAGCGTATGCGAATTGTGTTCATGGGTACGCCCGTATTCGCGGAGGCGTCGTTACGGGCCTTGGTCGAGGCGGGGCATACGCTTTGCGGCGTGTTCACGCAACCGGATAAGCCCAAAAACCGCGGGCATAAGCTCACGGCGTCCCCGGTGAAGGAGTACGCGCTCTCACAGGGCCTGACGGTTTTCCAGCCGTCCAAACTCCGCGACGGCGCGGCGGCGGACGAAATCCGCCGACTCCGCCCGGGATTGATTGTCGTCGCCGCTTACGGAAAGATTCTGCCCGAAGAGATTTTGCAAATCCCGCGTTACGCCTGTATCAATGTGCATTCGTCGCTGTTACCCGCTTATCGCGGCGCGGCGCCCATCAACTGGGCTGTCCTCAACGGCGAAACCCGTACCGGCGTAACGATTATGCACATGGCCAAGGAACTGGACGCCGGCGACATCATCCTACAGCGCGATATGCCCATCGCCCCCGACGAGGACGCGCAAGCCTTGACGATACGGTTGGCGGCGTTAGGCGCGGAGGCGTTGTTACAGGCGGTCGCGGCGATAGAATCCGGCGCGGCGCCGCGGTTCGCGCAAGACCCCGAACGCGTCACCTACGCGCCGTTGCTCTCCAAGGAGCTGTCGCCCGTCGACTGGACGCGTACCGCGCACGAAATCAACTGCCAGATACGCGGCCTTCTCCCGTGGCCTTGCGCGACTACGGACGCAATCGGCGGGGAAACCTTAAAATTATTCGCGTCCGTCGAAACCGGGGAACGTACCGATTCCGCGCCCGGACGCGTGACCGATACGGGCAAAGCGGGTATCGGCGTGGCTTGCGGGGACGGCCTGATTCTCCGCATCACGGAACTACAGGCGCAGGGCAAGAAACGCATGTCCGCCGCGAGTTATCTGCTAGGCCATCCCGTTTCCGTCGGATGAAAACGTAACGAAAATGTGAGGTGTGATTTATGAGAGGCAACCCGGATTTGATTTACCTGAT
>JAFSOM010000468.1 GCA_017447005.1 Oscillibacter sp. | reverse complement strand
GACAAAGATTCAAAGATTACGGCGTGTACCAAAAAGGGGGCAAAATAGCGAACAGGACGAAAAGAGCCTGAAAAAGCGCAAAATGCCCCTACAGGCATTTGAATTTCCAGAATATGTCATTCCGTCATGTTGTTCTTTTCCCTTATGATAAGCGGCGTGTCCCAAAATAACGCGATTTTCGTTGAATTTTTCGCTTTCACCGACATTTCGACGGCTATCGTATCATTTGCCACAAATGAGCCGCAGCCGAGGCGTATTGGGAAGTTACCTCCACCCTTGACAGAATACGCCTCCGGGAGATGTCGTGATTATGGATACCGCGTAATTTCATCGCAAGGGGGCATTGCGCGGAATCGCCTCGTCCCATCACGTTTTGGTTTTGTTTCTTCCGCCCTGTTCGCCCGATTACAATCCGATTGAAAAACTGTGGGCGAATATGAAGCGGCGGCTTAGAAAGAATATGCGCTACTACGATTCCTTTGAGGACGCATTAAGAAGACGCTATCAATCAATATTCTCAACTTGGATAACTATACTATCCGCAAATTCGACGCGAAATTGAATCCGGGCGTCAGTGACGAAACTGTCCGGACAAAGGTCACGGAACTTGGCCTGCGTTACAAAAAAACGCTTCACGCTTCGGAACAGGAGAGACCGGGCGTTCGGAACAAGCGGGCATAGTGGCGGAAATGGCAGGACAACATGATGACGCTTTCCCTGCATAGACTGGCATTTTTTGATGAAAGTGGGATAAATACGAATTTAACCCGTCGTTACGGTCGCGCCTACGGAGTGGAAACCATGCCGTATCCCTACTCCGCCCTTGACCATCGACAATTCAGCGTCGAATACGGTATCAGGCGGTAAATATCAGTTCGCGCCAAAGCGCTCTCCCTCGAACGCCTGACCGTTTTCAAATACCAGATAGCCCCGTTTCATCTTTCCGTCCCTTTCCATTCCATGCGGTTGTCAGGCTTATTTGTACGTCAGAAGGATACTTTCGGCGACTTTCCGTCTGGATACGCGCTGATTCATAGCCTGTTTTTCAATGTAGCGGTGGGCGTCGGCCTCTTTCATCCCCAGACGCTCAATCAGACGCCATTTGGCTCGGTTGACCAGCCGGATTTCCTCAATCTTTTCCTCCACGCTGGCCCGTTTCTTTTCCGACATCCGAAGCCGCTCCCGCATGGCGCAAAGAGCGCGAAGGCTTTGCTCCAACGTCCGCGCATCCGCCGATTTTTCCGTAACAATCACGCCGAAAGTCAAGGTTTTTGCGCAAATCTCCTCATAAAATTCGCAGGAAACAAGAAGCATGACGCCCGATTCGCTGTGCAGGCAGGCGTCAACCGCCAGACGGGCGCCGAAGCCGTCGGGCAACGGCGCGTTGATGACTATCAGGTCATAGCGCCGTTCCGCCAACGCCCGCCGCGCCGCGTTGATACTGCTTGCCGCAGTCACCGGAAAAGCCTCCGTCGAGTCGCGTCCGGCGGCGGAGAGAGACAGAAACCATTCGTTCCATGACTTGGACGCTGAAACCAAAAGCAGACTGTATTTCAAAAATGACATTCTGTCTCCCTCCCCCGATTTGCCCTCACGAGGAACGGCGCTGGCAGGCGTTCCTTTTTATTCATCCATGCCTCAGCGCCGCGTCCACAAATCCGGAGAATAACGGGTGCGGATGATTCGGACGGCTTCGGAACTCCGGATGAAACTGTACTCCCACAAACCACGGATGACTTGGAAGCTCCACAATTTCCACCAGTTTTTCATCAGGCGAGAGGCCCGCCAAAGAGAGGCCCGCCGCGGTCAGTTCCTCTCGAAAGGCGTTGTTGAACTCATACCGATGTCTGTGCCGCTCAAAGATTTCCGCCTGTCCGTAAAGTTTCCGGCATAAGCTGTTTTCCGACAGCGCGCACGGATAACGCCCCAGACGCATTGTGCCGCCCTTCCCGGTGACACGCTCCTGTTCCGGCATAAGGTCAATGACATTCCGGGCGCTTTTTTCTGAAAACTCGGCGGAATCCGCGTCCTTCCAGCCCAGAGCGTTTCGCGCAAACTCCACCACCGCCATTTGCATTCCCAGACAGATTCCGAAAAACGGAATTTTTTCTTCCCTCGCGTATCGTATCGCGTGAATCATCCCCGCGATTCCGCGGTTTCCAAATCCGCCCGGAACCAGAACGCCGCCGCAACCGGACAGCATTTCAGCGGCGTTCTCTTCCGTCACCGTCTCCGAATCTATCCAGCGAATTTCCACAACGGCGTCGTTGGCAATTCCAGCGTGATGTAACGCCTCCACTACGGAAAGATAGGCGTCGTGAAGTTGCGTATACTTTCCGACCAGCGCAATGCGGACGCGCCTGTGGGCGTTCTTGTCCCGTTTGACCATCGCTTTCCACTCCCGGAGGTCAGGCTGATGAGTAATCAGACCCAGTTTCCGGCACACCGCGCCGTCAAGGTTCTCTTTCGCCAGCAGGAGCGGCGCTTCGTACAGCGTTTCCGCCGTCACGTCCTGAATGACGCAGTCCGGCTCCACATTGCAAAACAGAGCGATTTTTCGCCGCGCCTCCTCCGTAATGGGCGCGTCACAGCGGCAGACCAGAACATCCGGCTGAATGCCTAAAGACAGCAGTTCCTTGACGGAATGCTGGACAGGCTTGCTTTTCAGTTCCCCGGAACCCGGAATTTGCACGACCAGCGGAACGTGAAGAAACGCCACTTC
>JAFSOM010000467.1 GCA_017447005.1 Oscillibacter sp. | reverse complement strand
GCCCGCAGTTCCGCCAACGACAATTCTTCCAGCGTCTTTCCCGCCTCCGTACACGCCGCCACGAGCTTTCCCGTGACGGTGTAGGCGTCCCGGAAGGGCATTCCCTTCTTGGTGAGGTAGTCGGCGCAGTCGGTGGCGTTGATGAATCCGCGTCCGGCGGCGCGGCGCATATTCTCGGGCAGTATCCGCATGGTATCGAGCATAGCGGCGAATACGGGCAGGCACATTTCCACGGTGTCGAAGGCGTCGAACACGGGTTCCTTGTCCTCTTGCATATCCTTATTGTAGGCCAGCGGAATGCCTTTCAGGGCGGTCAGCAGGGAAAACAGGCTACCGAATACGCGTCCGGTTTTACCGCGCACGAGTTCCGCCACGTCGGGGTTTTTCTTCTGCGGCATGATGGACGAACCCGTAGCGTATGCGTCGTCGAGTTCGATGAACTTAAACTCCCAACTGCACCACAGAATGACTTCCTCCGCGAAACGCGAAAGATGGGTCATGAGAATCGACAAACCGGAGAGCGTTTCAAGGGCGTAATCGCGGTCGGAGACGCCGTCCATAGAGTTGCTCATAGGCGCGTCAAAGTCCAAGGCTTTCGCGGTTTGCCAACGGTTGATAGGGTACGTTGTCCCGGCGAGGGCGCCGCTTCCCAACGGGCACTGGTTCAGACGCTTGCGGCAGTCCTCCAGACGCGTCACGTCGCGGGCGAACATCTGCGCGTAGGCCATGAGATGATGCGCGAAGGATACGGGCTGGGCGCGTTGCAAATGCGTATACCCGGGCATGACGGTCGTTTGAGATTCGCGGGCGCGTCGGCAGAGAACCGTTTCCAGCGAGAGCAAATCCCGAATCACCGTTCCGGTTTTGCGCCGGACGTACATCCGGAAGTCAAGCGCGACTTGGTCGTTACGGCTCCGCGCCGTGTGCAGACGCTTTCCGGCGTCGCCGATACGGGCGGTTAGCAACGCCTCAATATTCATATGAATATCTTCATTGTCGGGGGTAAACTCGACTTTCCCGGCCTCAATATCGGCGAGAATATCCGTTAAGCCGCGCCGGATGGCGTCGCCGTCCTCGGGGGAGAGAATGCCGCAATCGGTCAGCATTTGCGCGTGGGCGAGACTTCCCTGAATGTCCTCCCGGTACAGACGCCGGTCAAAGTCGATGGACGCGTTGAAAGCGTTCACAAGCGCGTCGGTGTCTTTCCCGAAACGCCCGGACCATAGTTTCATAGTAACCCTCCATAAAATGCGGATTTCAGAGGCTGCGTTTCTACAAAATGCGGAATCAGATTTCAGAGGCCGCGTTTCTCCGAAAGCCTGATAAACAAGCGTGACGGGGGAACGCGCTATTCCCCCGCCATCCGCGAATGCCGTCGTAACCGCTTAGAGCAGGCCCTTTTCGCGCAGGGCTTGCACTTTCGTGGGCAGTCCCCACAGATTGATGAATCCGGCGGCGTCTTTCTGATTGTAGTCCGACTCGTCGAACGTCGCCAGATTCTCGGAGTAGAGAGAACACGGGGACGTTGTTCCGGCGGGAATAATGTTGCCCTTGTAGAGTTTGAGCTTGACAGTTCCGGTCACGTTTTCGTTGGCCTTGTCCGCGAACGCGGAGATAGCTTCCCGTAACGGCGTGAACCATTTGCCGTTGTAAATCAAGTCCGCGAAGTCCACGGCGAGTTTCTGTTTGGCGTGGAGCGTGTCCTTGTCAACGGTGAGCATTTCCAACTGCTCATGGGCGAAATAGAGGATAGTTCCGCCGGGGGTCTCGTAAACGCCGCGGTCTTTCATGCCGACCAGACGGTTTTCCACGATGTCGATAATACCGATACCGTTCGCGCCGCCGATTGCGTTCAACCCGGCGATAATCTTGGACGCCTTCATCTTTTCGCCGTTGAGGGCGACGGGCGCGCCGCGCTCAAAGTCAATCGTGACGTAAGTCGGGGCGTCGGGGGCCTTCACGGGCGAGACGCCCATTTCCAGAAAGCCGGGCTTGTCATAGTTCGGCTCGTTGGCGGGATTCTCCAAGTCAAGCCCCTCATGGCTCAAATGCCACAGGTTCTTATCTTTGGAATAGTTCGTTTCGCGGGAGATTTTCAAGGGGACGTTGTGCGCCTCGGCGTAGTCGATTTCCTCGTCGCGGGAGCGGATGTTCCATTCGCGCCACGGGGCGATAACGGTCATGTCGGGGGCGAAACGCTTGACGGCGAGTTCAAAACGCACTTGGTCGTTACCCTTGCCCGTACAGCCGTGGCAAACGGCGTCGGCGCCCTCCTCCAAGGCGACTTGCGCGAGCTTGCGGCCCAGTATCGGACGGGCGAACGCCGTGCCAAGCAGGTACGTCTCGTACTTGGCGCCCATCTTCAACGCCGGGATGATGACTTCGTCGACCATTTCATCGGTGAGGTCGGCGACAATCAGCTTGGACGCGCCGGTTTTGAGGGCTTTTTCCTCCAGCCCGTCCAGCTCTCCGCCCTGACCTACGTCGCCGCAGACCGCGATGACTTCCGCGTTGTTATAATTTTCCTTCAACCACGGAATAATAATGGAAGTATCCAGCCCGCCGGAGTAGGCCAGCGCGATTTTTTTAATCTCCTTTTTCTCCTTCATCATCACACGCCCCCATCTTGAATTTACGTTAAAGCGCATTATATAATGTCTCATGCGTTTATGCAAGCGCCGATATGCACAACTTTTTCCGGTCAAGAATGCGTCGTTTGTGCATTCCTGACGGATATTGCCCGGGAAAGAGCCGATTTTCGGGGGAAATGACAGTAGCTTTTTTCCCCGCGAATGGGCCATAATAACAACGGAGAGCGGGCGACGGGTCTATTTTCGCTTTCATGCGCATAAGATACGCCATCACAATCAGGAGGTGGACAACATGACGAATCAAAGCCGGAACCAAGCGGTCTTGGAGGGATATGTACGGCAGACGCCGGAACTGTCCCACGAGAACCACGGCGTCCGGTTTTACCGGTTTGCGCTGGACGTGCCGCGCCTGTCCGGACAGCGCGACCTTTTGCCGATTCTGATTCCGGAGGAATGTCTCGAGGCGACCGCCACGGAAGAGCCGATTCGGGTACAGGGACAGTTGCGTTCCTTCAACAATCGCGGCGGGACGGGCAGTAAGCTGATATTGGCGGTGTACAGCCGGAACATACAGCCGGGGTTGGGCGTGGCGTGCAACCAGATATTTTTATCGGGCACGCTCTGCAAGCCGCCTATCTTCCGCCGCACGCCGCTGGGCCGGAGCATTTGCGACATTATGCTGGCGGTGTCGCGGCGTTACGGGCGTTCCGACTACTTGCCCGTTATCGCGTGGGGGCAGTTGGCGTTACAGACGGGCGAACTGCATACCGGCGACGCGCTGGAACTGGAAGGACGCATACAGAGCCGCATTTACCACAAGGCCACGGAAACGGGTATGGAAGAGCGTACCGCCTACGAAGTCTCCATGATGCACCGTCTGCCGGGCTGACCTTGGGGCGACGCGAAACGAAAAGCCTTTCCCGTATTGGGGAGGGCTTTTGCCGTTGGTATGCGTAAAGTTTTCGTTGGCGCGGCTGAAACTTGCCCTCATCCGGCGCTGCGCGCCACCTTCCCCCGGCCCCCTCTGTCGCCTTACGGCGACATCTCCCCCACGTCGTGGGGGCGACATGGGGGAATGCCAAAACTATAGCGCAATCTACCATTTTTCCGCGCAACCTTGCAAAGTTTCCGCATTGATTCCGCGTTGTTGTTAAGATTTCGCTGTCAAGTCTGTCCTTCCCCCGGAACGGGGGAAGGTGTCACGCAGTGACGGATGAGGGCGAAAACCGCAACTTTCCAACAATTACTACACACATACTTTGCCGTTGCGCCGGGGAAAACGGGGTGGCAAATCCCTCAGGCCGTAGGTATAATGGACAGGCGTAAAGGAGGCGGCGGCATGGAACGATTTTCAAAGATTCTATTGCTTTGCGGGGTTCTGACGGCGTTACTGTGCGCGTCCGTCCGGGCCGAAGATACGGTTTACGCCGCGAACGGGGGCAATCTCCATTTCGACAAGGCCAACGGGACGATTATGGACTGTGACGAAAGCGTGATACGGGTTGTGATTCCGGCGGAAATCAAGGGCGTCGCCGTGACCGCTATCGGCGACGAGGCGTTCGCAAACTGCAAGCTCTTGACAGGCGTCAGGATTCCCGAGGGCGTGACGAGTATCGGGAACGGCGCGTTCCGTAACTGCGTGAGCATGGAAAGCGCGGAGATTCCCGGCGGCCTGACGGCAATCGGAAACGAGGCGTTCGCGGGGTGCCGCACGCTGTCGGGCGTGACGATTCCCGACAGCGTGACAAGTATCGGGGAACGGGCGTTTCAGGGGTGCCGGAGCGTGGAGGCGTTCAGGATTCCGCAAAGCGTCCGGCGGATTGGCGACGGGGCCTTTCTGGACTGCGATAAGCTCGAACGCATTGACGCGCAGGGCGAAAACGCCGACTACAGCAGCGTTGACGGCGTACTGTTCAACGGAGCGCAAACGCGCCTGTTACGCTATCCGCCCGCGAAGCCGGACGCGTCCTATACGGTTCCCTATGACGTGACCTACGTCGCGGAGTGGGCGTTCAGCGGGTGCGCGAACCTGAAAACGGTCGCCGTCTCCGCTACGGTGATTACGATTGAAGACGGCGCGTTCTGGGGTTGCGGGAACCTGACGGGCGTAAGCCTTCCGAAGAGTCTGACTTCCATCGGGAGCGGCGCCTTCCGGGACTGCGGGAGCCTGACGGAAATCGCAATCCCGGAACGCGTGACAGTCGTCCGCGACGGGACGTTTTCGGGTTGCGTCAAACTGCGGGAAGCGTCGATTCCGCAAGGCGTCGAGCTAATCCGGGCCAGCGCCTTTGAGGACTGCCGCGTGTTGGAGCGCGTGGAAATTCCGAACCGGGTCACGTCGATTGGCGACAGCGCGTTCCGGGGTTGCGCGAGCCTGACGGAGATAGAAATTCCAAACGGCGTGTTGTCCGTCGGGGAGAACGCGTTTCAGAACTGCGCGAAGCTGACGTTTATCGAACTTCCCGTAAGCGTCGGCGCCATCGGCTGGGACGCGTTCGCGGACTGCGCAAACTTGCGCGACGTTTATTACGCCGGAAGTCAGGCGCAATGGGGCGGGATACCGGAACTTTCCCACACCGGACTGTTGTCCGACGCTATCGCTGTTCACTACGACAGCGCGGGGCCGGACGCGCCGGAAGTCAAATTCACGTCCGGGCCGCTGGTCGGGAAACTGTTGCTCAAAGCGTCGGATTTGCGCGGCCTCAAAGAAGTGACCGTTCCGCTGACGACCGACGCGGAGACGCCGTTAGAGGTCACGGTTATGACGCCGTTCTATGACGCGGACGGGCGTCTTGTCGGTATCGGGACGGGCGCGGGGAGCGTGGACGGCGCGACGAAATCCGTCAAGGTTTCCGTTGCGGACGACGTATCGGGGGCGACGGACGTGAAGATGATGATTTTCGGCGGAAAGAAGCCGCTTGCGCCGACGTTCCGTTACCATATTCAGGCGTAACGGTGGGTTTGCGGCATTCAAGCTAATGTCATTAACTTTACGCATAACCCCCCTAAATCCCCCCTTTCAGGGGGGACTTCCGGGACTTTTGCGGCCTGAAAAATCCGTTCCCCCGCCCCTGAAAGGGGAGGGGGACAGGGGGCGGGGTCTTGTAAACGCTTTAAGTTAATGACATTATATTCAAGCGTAACGGAGGTTTGCGATGAGATACGCCTATTCGATTGTGATGTTTTGTTTCGCGGGCGCGATACTGCTTTACGCGGCGCTGATGTCGCCGGGGAACGCGGGCATGATTCGCCGTTCATACGCCGCGAAAATGCGCAATCCGAAAGCCTACGCGCAAAAATTCGCTAAAGTATTGGCGCTGGTATCGCTTGCGCCGTTGGTCAGCGGCCTTACCGGGTTGTTCGTCGACATGGACCGCTATCCGTTTGTCCCCGTCGTCGCGTTGATTGTCGTCTTTGTTCTCTGTATGCGGAAGGGAATCCGCCTCATGGACGACGAATCGAACGATACTCATCAAATGCCGGATAAGAACTCTGAAACGAAACCGTAGGCGGGATTCCACGGACAAAGGCGCGCTCGCGGGGACGCCGTACAGGGCGTTCTCATGGGAAAGCGCAAAATATCCGGCGGAAAACGGCGCGATTTCAGCGATTCCGCCAAAATTATGCGGCTTCCCCAAAAAACGCTTGCAAGAGACTGAAAGACAGGATATAATAAATTTGACGGTTTTTTTGCCCGTTTGTTTTGGAATATTGTTGAAAGAGGTGGTAGCGCATGAAAAAAAAGATTTCGCTGGCGCTGTCCGCGCTGTTCCTGCTGGGACTTCTCGCCGCTTGCGGCGGCGGTTCCGCCACGAACAACGCCTCCGGCGCCTCCTATAGCAAGGGCAACCTTACGTTTACGACGGGCGGCGACCAGGGCACGTATTACGCGCTGGGTAATGTCCTCGCCGGACAGGTCACAGCCGCCACGGGCACGAAAGTCACGGCGATTACGTCGGGCGGCTCGCAGGCGAATATTCTCGCCCTCTCCGACGGCGACGCCCAACTTGGTTTCGCGCAGTCCGACGTGATGGCCTACGCCTACAACGGCACGAATCTGTTTGACACGCCGGTGCCCGGATTTTCCACCGTCGCCGCGCTCTATACTGAACAGGTGCAGATTGTCACGCTTGACCCGACTTTGACGAACGTCTCCGACCTCGCCGGAAAGACGGTTTCCGTGGGCGACGCTGGCTCCGGCACGTACTTCAACGCCGTGGACATCCTCAACGCTTACGGCATTGACGCCGAAACTGACATTAACCCGGTCTACGAATCCTTCGGCACAAGCGCGGACAGCCTTCAGGACGGTAAAATTGACGCCGCTTTCGTCGTGGCGGGCGCCCCGACCAACGCGATTACATCTCTGGCCGCAAGCAAAGACGTGTATCTTATCGGCCTTGACGACGACCATATCAACGCCCTGATTAATTCCTCGCCCTACTATACCATGAACGTTATCCCGGCGGCGACCTACAATCTCCCCGCCGACGTGACGACTGTCGCCGTGGGCGCCGTCGTGATTGCCCGTGACGACGTGGAGGAAGAGGACGTGTACAACTTCGTTTCCGGCGCGTTTGAGAATCTCGACGCCGTGACGAACGCTCACGCCAAGGGCGCGGAACTCAATCTCGATTTCGCGGCGTCCGTGACTTCCGTGCCGTATCATCCCGGCGCGGCGCGGTATTTCGCCGAAAAGGGATACGACGTTCCCACCAAGTAAGGACGCGCTTTGAATCCTAATTTACGCATACCCCCCTAAATCCCCCCTTTCAGGGGGGACTTTCCGAAACTTGCAACGTCATTTCATTTATTTTACGTTTCAAGTTCCCTCCCCCGCCCCTGAAAGGGGAGGGGGACAGGGGGAGGGGTTAAAAAACGTCCTAAAGCGTATACCGTAGCTTTTCGGAACCGCGGCGTTTGCTACGGTTCTTTTTGATAACTTTTTCGCCGGAAAGGAGACGTTCCATGAATCCAAAAGAAACCGTTACAATTTTACCGACTGACGACGCCGACGTTGGAAGTATGGCGGATGTGGAAACCGTCATGAAAAAATATGACCGGGAATCGAATGTCCGTCTGTGGGAGGGTACGCCCAAACTTGTGATACGCGTTATCATGGCGGCGTTCTCGGTCTACTCCATCTACACGACGCTGACGTTTCGCGGCCTGCGGGAAATTACGCTGACCGCGTTTCTCGGTATGATACTCATCATCGGCTATCTCAACTACCCCGCCCGTAAAAGGGACGTGCGCGTGAACTATATGCCGTGGTATGACATTATCATCATGCTGGCGGGTTCGGGTTCGCTGTTCTATTACACTTTCCACGCGGCGAAAATCGTGCGGCAGTCCACCGCGATTACGAAACAGCCGCTCATGGTGGCAATGGCCGTCATTGCGATACTGGCCCTCATGGAATTATGCCGCCGGAGCGTGGGCGTGCCGATACTGTTTGTTGTCGGCGCGTTGCTGATTTATACGTTCTCAACGACGCGCTTTCAGAAGGCCCTCTACGATATGTACTACGCCAAAACGGGAATCATGAATACGCCCGTTGACGTGTGCGCAAAGTATATTGTCGTATTCATCATCTTCGGGGCGTTCTTGGAGCGTACCGGAATCTCCAATTTCTTTATTCAACTTGCAAACTCGGTCGCGGGGGCGTCGGCGGGAGGCCCGGCGAAAGTCGCCGTGATTTCCTCGGCCTTATGCGGCATGGTGTCTGGCTCGTCCGTGGGAAATACCGTTACGACAGGTTCCGTGACCATTCCCATGATGAAACGTACCGGGTACAAAGGCGAATTTGCGGGGGCCGTGGAGGCGGCGGCGTCTACGGGCGGACAGATTATGCCGCCGATTATGGGCGCGGCGGCGTTCCTGATGGCCGAATACATGGGCGTCAGCTACGCGAAAGTCGCGTTGACGGCGATTCTCCCCGCCGTGCTGTACTTTACCGGAATCTATATCGCCGTACACCTTGAGGCGCGGAAACTCGGCTTGCAGGGCATACCGAAAGACCAGTTGCCCAAATTCGGCGTACTGGTGAAGAAGATTTATCTGCTTTTGCCCTTGGTCGTGCTCGTATGGTTGGTGTCCACGTCTACGCGCTCCATGGCCTATTCCGCCGCGATTGCGATTCTTGTGACCATCGTCGTGGGCGTCATCAACGGCGTTTTCTATCCGGAAGGGAAACTAACCTTCCCGAAAGCCGTGGACGCGCTGGAAGCGGGCGCGAGAGGCGCCATTACCGTCGCGGTCGCGTGCGCGATGGCGGGGATTGTCGCCGGGTGCATTACGTCCACCGGACTAGCGTCACGGCTCATTACGGCGATTGTCTCCGTATCGGGCGGAAAGCCGCTTATCGCGCTGGTGTTGACAATGCTGTGCTGTATCGTGCTGGGCATGGGCGTGCCCACGACGGCGAACTACTGCATTATGGCGGCGACATGCGCCCCGATTCTGATTAACCCCGCGATTGGCATTCCGACGGTAGCGGCGCATTTCTTCGTGTTCTACTTCGGCATTGTCGCGGACATTACGCCACCCGTCGCGCTGGCCGCCTACGCCGGAAGCGCAATCGCAAAAGCCCCGCCCATGAAAACCGCGTTCAACGCTACGCGCCTTGCAATCGCCGCGTTTATCGTGCCGTATATCTTCTGTCTGAATCCGGCGATGTTGCTGGTGGACGTGTCCGGCGCGGCGGGCGTACTGGAAGCCGTCGTTATCGTGATTACGTCGCTGGCGGGACTGTTCGGCGTAGCGGCGGCGCTCAACGGCTACCTCTACCGCCCGATTCATCCGGCGTTGCGCGTCCTGATTGCCGCCGGCGGACTGTGCATGATGATTCCCGGCCCGGTCACGGACGTTATCGGCCTTGCGAGCGTGGCCGCCGTGACGCTCTATCAGCGTTCCGGCGCGAAACCGAACGCGGAAACCTGACTTTACGCGGCGCGGATTCCCGGAACGGCGTCCGCGCCTTCGCGCTTATCTTGACAAGGCGCGTATATTGCGGCATAGGCCCATTTAAGGAGGCGGCGTTTATGGAAACGGCGAAAGTATTCGAGAGCGGCGGAAGTCAGGCAGTCAGGATTCCCGGACGGTTTCGTTTCTCCGGGGATGAGGTATTGATTCGGAGAATCGGAAACGCGCTTCTGCTGACGCCGAAAGAAAAAGCGTGGGAAACGTTTCTGGAAGGCTTAAATTCGTTTACGGACGATTTCTTTCAGGACGGACGCGAACAGGAGCAATCGCAAACGAGGGAATCCTTATGAGTTATATGTTGGATACCAATATCTGTATCTACGCCATTAAAAACCGTCCGCCGCAAGTTTTGCGCCGTATCAGGGAGAATTTGGAGCGCGGTCTTTGCATTTCGGCTATTACGCTGGCCGAGTTGCGGCACGGCGTGGAGAAAAGCGCGTACCCCGAAAAAAACGCGTCGGCGTTATTGCAGTTTCTCTCCATTCTGGATGTGGCGCCGTTCGAGGAAGCCGCCGCCGTAGAGTACGGAAAAATTCGCGCTTTCCTGCAAAGTCAGGGAACGCCGATTGGGCCGTTGGATACACTGATTGCGGCTCACGCGAAAGCGGAAAACATGACGTTAGTGACAAATAACGTCCGGGAATTTGCGCGGGTTCCGGATTTGCGGCTTGAAAACTGGGCGGAAGCGTAATATAAACGCGATAATGCGCGGAGAATCAAGGAAAAAGACTTGCAATCGCGGGAGAAACCGTGTACAATACGGCCCTGTGGAAGCGTTGCCGGAGACGGAACGACTTTCACGGGGCCGTTTTCGCGCCGCAAGACGCGGAGATTTGCGTCGGAAGGCGCGGAGACTGGCCCGGACTTATCATGTCAGCGCACTGACCCCACGCGGCAGTGACGGAAAGGAGAACTTGACATGAAAAAAACGTTTTTGGCGCTTATCCTG
>JAFSOM010000466.1 GCA_017447005.1 Oscillibacter sp. | reverse complement strand
TTCGCTTCGTTCGCGTTCATCCGTACCACTCCTTATATAATAGTCCCGATAAGTATCGACACTTAGCGATACTTATCGGGATTCATTATCGCATATTCTACGCCTTTGCGCTACACGCCCCTACAGACAACGCTTACGAGACGTGTCCAGCAACCGTTAAAAAGCGCGTTTCCCGTGGAGAAAATCCATAAGCATTTAGAAAATTTTCAAAACGCCCTTGACAACAGGGGCGTTTCGCGCTATCATCTATTTCGATGAATTTCTAAATAGGAGGGTTTATGAGTTTCGGAGAGACCTTTAAGGCGTTGTCGAATCCGGCGCGGCGGGAAATCCTGACGCTCTTAAAAGGAGGCAAACTTTCGGCGGGAGAAATCGCCGCGCATTTCCCGCAAACCGCCGCCACCATTTCCCATCATTTGAACGTCTTGAAACAGGCTGAACTTGTGTTCGAGACGCGGGAAGGCAATTACATCTACTACCAGTTGAATACGTCCGTACTGGAGGACGTTCTTCTCTGGCTTGCGGATTTGAAAGGAGAGGAAACCCCATGAAAAGCCGTAAACGTCTGCTTTTATTGACATCCCTTTGTATTCTGGCGCCCGTCTGCGCGGGAATCGCGCTCTGGGGGCGACTGCCCGACCACGTGCCCACGCACTTCAACTTTTCCGGCGAGGCCGACGGCTGGAGCGGTAAGCCGTTCGCGGTGTTCGGACTGCCGCTGTTTCTGCTGACGGTTCATCTTGTCTGCGCGTTCGCGGTGTTCCATGACCCCAAGGAACGCAATCTCAACCGGAAACTCGTCTCCCTGACGCTGTGGATTTGTCCGGCGGTATCGCTTTTCGTCGCGGCGGTGACGTACCCGAACGCGCTAGGCTACGCAATGGACGTGACGTTTTGCGCGTCGCTTCTGACGGGCGCGTTATTTATCGCGGTCGGAAACTATCTGCCCAAGTGCCGCCAAAACTATACGGTGGGAATCAAACTGCCGTGGACGCTGGCCGACGAGGACAACTGGAACCGTACGCACCGCCTTGCGGGGCCGTTATGGATTGCGGGCGGATTCCTGATGATTGTAAGCGCGTTTGCGCGGTTCGCGCCGATGTGGACGTTTACGGGCGCGTTGTTATTGGCGGGAATCGTTCCGGTTATTTATTCGGCGGCGCTGTACGTCAGGAAGCGCAAAGCCGCGTAAAGCGAAGTCATGCGCCTTACGAACAAAGCGCATGACATTCGTTGATAAGTCAGTTGAGTTTTTCGATACCGTCAATATCCAGCGCGAAGTAGGGCGCGGATTGGAAGTAGGATTCGTGAAAGGCGCCGTCGAACACGGCCTCCTGCGCGTCGGGGACGGAATCGCCGTCCGTATCGAGCGCGAACGCGTGCGCGACGGGTTCGCCGTTGACGGTGAACGTAGACGTGTCGAACGCCTGTAAGGAACCGTCGGCGAGCGCGGCCTTGACTTCATCCAGCTTTTCATCCGTGCCGTCGGCGATGAGGTCACGGTTAAGCGGCGTCAGTTCCACGGCGTAAGCGTCCAAGCCGTGAGACCAGTCCTGTTCGAGTTCGTCGCCGTTGAGTACAGCGCGGATGGCGCGGTCAAAGTAGGGGTACCAGTCAATGCGCGTCGAGACGAGCGACGCTCCCGGCGCGACGGGCGTCATATCGTTGTTGTAACCGGTGTGCAGGATTCCGGCGGACTGCGCGACGGCGGCGGGGATAAACGCGCCGGACTGCTGGGAAATGAGCTGACAGCCCATATCGGCGAGGGCGGAGGCGGCGTTCCGTTCGGCGTCGCCGGAAAGGGCGTCGGCAAAGCGGACTTTCATGCTTACGTCGGGGCACACGCTCCGGGCGCCGAGAAGATACGCCGTGTAAGCGGAAACCGTTTCGGCGTTGTCCGACGCGCCGATATAGCCGATAACGGCCTCTCCCGGCGCGATTGTCCCGGCGTCAAGCAGTTCCTGTAGCTTCAACCCGGCGACGACGCCCGCGAGATAACGTCCCTCATGGATATTGGCGTAGGCGTTATGGGTATTGGGCAAATCGTCGGCGCGTGAGACGCGACCGCCGCAGGCGACGAACTGAATATCAGGGTATTCGGGCGCGACGTTCAGCATAAATTCTTCATACCCGGGCGCGGTATTGACAATCAACTGACAGCCGTCCGCGGCGAGTTCACGGTTGGCGCGTTCGGCGTCGGCGCTTTCGGGCACGCTCCATTTGACGACCCATTCCGCGTCAACGCCTTCGGCGGCGAGCATGACGGACGCGTCATTTTTGCCCCGGATAAAGTTGTAGGTTTCGCTCAGTTCGTTCTCGTCTCCGGTACAGATTAGCCCGACTTTCACCGTTTCCGGCGCGGGCGGTTCGTCGACAGATTGCGCGGCGACGTTTTTTTCGTCAGAGGCTTGCGCGGCGGCGGTTTGTCCGTCAGAGGCTTGCGCGGCGGCGGACAGTTCGCCGTTACGGGCGGGACTTCCGCCGCAGGCGCATAAGCTCAACGCGAGCGCAAGCGTGAGAAACGCCGTCGAAAATCGCTTGTGCATTCCGGATTCCTCCTTTGTCACGGGCCGGGACGGGTGTCCCGTCGTACTTAGAGCGCTTGCGAACCCCTCCCCCTGTCCCCCTCCCCTTTCAGGGGCGGGG
>JAFSOM010000465.1 GCA_017447005.1 Oscillibacter sp. | reverse complement strand
AGGCGGGAACGGACATTGCTTTCCAATTCCTTCTGGGATCTTGGGGAAGTTTTGGCTCCCGCGTTCCTTTTGACATCGCTGTTGAGCAGTTCGTCCGGGTTGTATTCCGGCGCGTAGGGAGGAAGATAAAACAGTTCGATTCTATCCTTATGCTTCTCAACCCATTCGCTGACTTTATTGGCGTGATGAACCCGGAGATTGTCCACAATCAAAAACACTTTTTGAGGAATGTCTTTGATAAGCCTCCGCAGAAAATCTATCAGCTTCTTTGCGTTCATGTTGTCCGCGTATAGCATGAAGCGGAGTTTTCCCGCTTTGGAAATGGCCGAGAGCATATTGGCCTTAAAACGGACGCTTTCCACTTTGACGACAGGCGGCTGTCCCATGGGAGCGTACCCCCGCATATAGTTCGCCGTATTTTGGATATTCGTCTCATCTCCAAAGAAAATCGCCGCGTTTTCCGCTTTTGCCCGCACGCAAATGCCCGGAAATTCCGTGTTCAACCACGCGTCAATTTTCTCTCCGTCCTGTTTGTAAGCGCGCCTGACCGGACGCTGGGGAGTGAACTTCCACCGCGCCAGATACGTTCCTAATGTCGTCAGCTTGATAACAAAGCCATAACGCTCCGCAATCAGCCGCTGAATCGTATTTCGCGTCCATAGGCTTTCAGGATACCCGAAATCCTCCGGCGCTTTTTCCGTTAGCGTCCGCTGCAGCTCCGCTTCCTGTTCCGCTGTCAAGACCCGCTTCTGACCGCTTTTTCGTCCCCGCTGTCCGATTCGCAGGCCTTCCAATCCGCCTTCCTCATACAACTTCTTGACGTTCGAGACGTGTCCTTCGCTCACGCCCAGCAGTTTGGCAGTTTCCTGTCCGCTTTTGCCGTCCTGAAGCATTCGTATGACGCTCTTACGGATTTCATATTGTCCTTTCGCCCCCGCTCCCCTCGCGTTGGCTTTCCATTCCTTTTCCATAGCCTTATTTTAGCACTTCCTTTATAAATTTCAAGATTTATTCGCCGAGACAATATAAAAATATCCTATCAGCAACATTTTGATGAGCAATGCCGGGTCGACGGACGGCCTGCCCCGGTCGCTGTATAACGGAGCCATAATCTCATAGACAAACTCAAAGCTGACGGTTGCGTCCACTCTCCGCAGAAAATGCTCCTGCGGAACCAGATTGTCGATGTTCACCAGCATGGTTTTACATTCTCTGCCTTTGCCTCTGGTCATCATATCGCATCACCCGCGCTGATTATACCACACAACCGCCCCGGATGCAATTTGTCAACAGACCCAAATCGGCAAAAGCGCTCCCGGCGATTCGCAAACCGCTTTGTCGGGTTTCAGACGAAGCGGTCTACGTGAAATTGTGTATGAAAACCTCTTTTTCCCCACAAAAAGTCCGCCTGTGCGTCTTTCAGTGTATGCGCGTGGTAGCTCCACATCCACAAAACAAGGCGACAACGGGCGTTTGCGGCGGGAGTGCGGGCGTTCATTTGCTCCTTTGGCAATGTTGCCAAACCTCCACTTTAGCAGAACAAAGTGGACTCCCGGCAATCTTGCCGGGAGTCCAAACAGCTAAAGACCATGGAAAATTGTTACGCATTTTCGCGGACTTTCTGCTACAATCCTTGTTTTGAGACACGGAAGCGAAAATTTCATGGAAAAATCAAGGAGGCCGACGATGAACGCTTACATAATGACCCGCGAACAGATTCGCTTTTACGAACAAACGCTCCGTCTGGAGGAACGCTGTGAAGCTACGATACAAAAGTATGTCGCCGCAGTGACGGCTTTTTTCGCGTTTCTCCCGGAGGATAAGACCGTTTCCGCGGAAACGGCGCTCGCGTGGAAAGCGGACATCAGCGGCAAATTCAGTGCCGGCACGGTCAACGTCATGCTTGCCGCCGTGAACCGTTTCTTTGCCTGCGTATCGTGGGATATTCGCGTAAAACAACTCAAAGTCCAACGACGGGTTTTCCGCGACCGCGAGCGGGAACTGACGAAAACCGATTATATGCGCCTTCTGAACGAGGCGTGGAAACAGGGGAATTTGCGTCTGTATTATCTCATGCAGACGCTGGGCGACACAGGCATTCGAGTATCCGAACTGCCTTTCATCACTGTTGAGGCCGTCAAAAACGGGAAGGCGGTCGTTGACTGCAAGGGCAAACGGCGTGAAATCCTGATTCCGAAGAAACTCCGGGAGAGACTGCTGGCCTACTGCGCGGGAGCGAATATCGCGTCCGGCTGCGTGTTCGTGACCAGAAACGGAAAGCCTCTGAACCGCTCCAACATCTGGAAGGAGCTTCAGAGGTTGTGCGCGGAGGCGGGCGTAGACCGCAGGAAAGTGTTCCCGCACAATTTTCGCCGCCTGTTCGCCGTGTCGTTCTACCGGGCGGAGAAAGATATAGCAAAACTGGCTGACCTTCTCGGTCATGCCAGTATCAACACCACACGAATTTATATTATGGAGAACGGCGAGGAACACGAGCGTCAGATGGAAAAGCTCGGCCTTGTCGTCTGAACAGCAACGAAATAAGCCTTCTGTTGCTGGATAACGCGCTTTTACCCGCGCTTTTACTTTCGCTAGCCACATAAAATCCGAAAACTTAAAGGTACATAGCCCAAAAAAGGCGTGATAAACCGACTGGAAAAGCGCAGTTCGCCCTTCCAGCCTGATTATCATGCCTTTTTTTGGAAATATGAAAAAAATGCTTTTTGCCTCTTGACAATTCACAGCGCGATATGATAAAATTCGCCTCACAGCGATGTTCCGCAGAAATTTGCTATACAACAGAAGGCTTATTCCGTTGTATGGCGCGGATTGGGGAGGTGAATATGGAGAAAAATCCTGATTTGAAAGGGATTCGTCCGTCTGTTTTGGAGCCGGAACGGAGGGACGCGCCTGTCCTCAGCATGGAAAGCGTGGATTCTTTTCTTTCCTTTCTGGAAAGCGCAGGGAGAACAAAGCAAACGCTTTACACCTATCGGCGCTGTCTGGAGCATTTGTACGCTTTCCTGCCCGACGACAAAGAGATAGAAGCGGACACTTTGCGCCAGTGGCGGGAGGCGATGCGAGCGGAAGGAAGAACAATTGGTTCGCTGAATATCCATATCTCCGCCGCGAACTCATGGCTGGATTTTTTAGGACGAAAGGAATTTCACTTGAAACTGCTCCCGCGCGGAAATCCTCAGAAACCGGAAACGCCCGTATTGACATGGCCGGAATATCTGCGTCTGCTTCAAACTGCGCAAACGCTGGGCAATAAGCGAACCGAAATGCTCGTCAAACTCTTTTGCGAGACAGGAATCCGGCTTCGTGAAGCATCGAACGTTACCTTGGAAGCGGTCAACGCAGGGGAGATTGTCACGATATCCCGAAACCGTCCGAAACCCGTTCCGCTGTCGCCCGAACTGCGCAAGGAATTGCGGGACTACGCGGACAGTATCGGCGTCCGGAGCGGTCCGCTGTTCGTCAGGCAAAGCGGAGAGCCGCTTGACCACAGCGAAATTCTTCAGATGATTGTAAAGCTGTTCAAGAAAGCGGGGGTTCCAAGGGAGAAGGCCACGACCAGAACTTTGCGTCTGTTTCACCGGGACTGGGTGACGCGGGACAAAATTCACGCCGAAGTCGCCGAACAGGTAAAGGAAATCTACGAAAGTCTCTTGTCCAGAGGAAGGCCGTTTACCAGATGAGAGGTCGGATTTCGGAACGCGCCGGACATTGCCTTTTACGCTTCCTGAAAGTCCATTGCTCCATCTGTTTCCGCAACTTCCCCACAAACTGAAAGTACAAGTTCCCAGCACGCCTCCTTTCCTGAGAGTTTGAGCAGAAACAGTAAAGCGAACGCGGAGAAACAATACTTTCCGCGTTCCAAATCGCCGTATGCGCGGGTTGTGATTCGTAGCTGTTCCGACAAACGCGCTTTGATGATTTCTCTGTACATCGTCCCAGCCTCCCTTTCCTGACATTATACGGAAATCAAGGCGAAAACAAAAGTGTACTTCCATGAAAGTTGTTTTCATGCGCGTTAATGCTATTTTTGGAGAAGAATCGGTGAAAAAAGAAACATTTTTTGCTGATGCCCGTTTTCAAGGAATCAGCCCTTTTGAAAAGCGCGTCTGGCTTTCATCTCCTACCATGCACGGCGACGAGCGGAAATGGACGGATGACGCTATCCGTAAAAATTGGGTCTCCACAGTCGGCGAAAATATCAATGAAATTGAGCGTATGATTGCGGCCAAGACAGGCCGACAGTACACCGAAGCGCTATCTTCCGGCACAGCGGCACTTCACCTTGCCGTCAAACTGTGCGGGGAAAAGCTGTACGGACAGCCGAAAGTCGGTCACGGCGCTTTGGAGGGGCGCCGGGTATTTTGTTCCGACATGACCTTTGACGCGACGGTAAATCCGGTCGCCTACGAGGGCGGCGAGGCGGTTTTCATTGATTCCGAATACGACACTTGGAATATGAATCCCGACGCGCTGGAAAAGGCCTTTGAAATTTATCCGGATGTTCGCTTAGTCGTGTTGGCTCACCTGTACGGGACGCCCGCGAAAATGTCGGAACTTCAAGCTATCTGCAAAAAGCATGACGCATTAATGGTCGAGGACGCGGCGGAATCGTTCGGCGCGACGTACCGGGGACAACAGACCGGAACCTTTGGGGACGTGTCCATACTCTCTTTTAACGGCAACAAAATTATTACCGGGTCAAGCGGCGGAACACTCTTGACGGACAGCGAGGTCGACGCGCACAAAGTCCGCAAATGGTCAACGCAGAGCCGCGAGGATGCCCCGTGGTACCAGCACGAAGAATTGGGCTACAATTACCGTATGAGCAATATTATCGCGGGTATCGTCCGGGGGCAGTTGCCGTATCTGGAAGAGCATATTTCACAGAAAAAGGCGATTTACGAACGTTATCGCGACGAGCTGGAAGATTTACCCGTGAAAATGAATTCGTTCAACCCCGACGATACGCCAAATTACTGGCTGTCCTGCCTTATCATTGACCCGAACGCCATGTGCCGACAGGTGCGGAGCGGAAACGAGGCGTTGTACATCAGCGAGCCGGGGAAATCCTGCCCCACGGAGATTTTAGAGGCGCTGGCGGCGTTCAACGCCGAGGGGCGGCCAATCTGGAAGCCTATGCACATGCAGCCTGTTTACCGTATGAATCCCTTTATCACGCGGGACGGCAACGGACGCGGACGCAGTAACGCCTACATTCAGGAAAGTGCCGCGCCGGACGTGGGGGCGGATATTTTCAGCCGCGGCTTGTGTCTGCCCAGCGACAACAAAATGACGGACCAGGAACAGGAAAACGTAATTCGTATTATCCGCGCCTGTTTCCGATGAAAAACAGAAACGCCGGGGGTGTCACGTGGGCATATATGCGAACTACGTCAAGCGGTTTCTGGACTTTACGTTCAGCCTGTGCGGCCTCATCGTCTTGTCTCCGCTGTTGCTGCTGTTACTGATTATCGGCGCGGTCGCCATGAAAGGGAATCCCGTCTTTTTACAGGAACGCCCTGGAAAAATGGGTAAGGACGGCAAAGAGAAAATTTTCAAAATGGTCAAGTTCCGTACTATGTCCAATCAGCGGGACGCCGACGGGAACCTGTTACCCGACGAAAAGCGCCTCAACGCTTACGGAAGATTTTTGCGGGCGTCTTCCTGTGATGAACTTTTGGAACTCGTGAACGTGTTGAAAGGCGATATGTCCATCGTTGGCCCGAGACCGCTGGCGGTTGTGTATCTCCCTTATTACACGGAAGCGGAGCGGCACAGGCACGATGTGCGCCCCGGAATCACCGGGCTTGCCCAGGTCAACGGGAGAAACTCCCTTTCATGGGAACAAAAGTTCGCGTTCGATTTGGAATACGTCAGAAATGTCACATTTCTCATGGACGTTACGATTATTTTTCGGACGGCCGCAAAGGTTCTGGTACATGAGGGCATTGGACAAGGCGAAAGCGCCCCTGTCAGTCTGCATATCGAACGCAAAGACATGAATCCCAAATTTCGTTGAGTTCTGGAAAGCGCGGATGACCTTGTTTCAAGGAGTGGTGCAAATGCCGATTCAAGGTGAGAAAATTTATCTCAGAGCAATGGAATTATCGGACATGGACGTTTATCAGGAAATGCTCAACGATGAAAGCATTTCTCAAAGCGTGGCGGGCTGGTCCTTTCCTGTCTCCATGTTTGAGCAGGAAAACTGGTTTCAGAGGAGCGTTATGGACGCCGGAAACAAGAGATTCAGCATTGTCCTGAAAGAAACCGACGAGGTTGTGGGCATGCTGACGCTGACAGACATTGACTGGCAAAACAGGAGCGCTTTCCACGGAATCAAACTGCGTTCCTCCTGTCCGAAATGCCAGGGTATCGCCACGGACGCTGTAATGACTCTGATGAGATACGCCTTTGAGGAAGTCAATCTCAACCGCCTTGACGGGGCATGGCTTGCGTATAACAAGGCTTCCGAAAATCTCTATCTCAAGTGCGGCTGGAGCGTTGAAGGTACGAAAAAAGACGCTGTCTTTCGGAATGGAAAGTACCACGATTTAAACATCACAGGCATTACCAAAGCGCGGTATCTGGAAATCAAAGAAAGAATTTCCACCCCCCCCCCCGAAAAAGCCAAATAATAGTGCAATCGCTTTTCACGAGCGAATTGTATTGTTTTTCCTTCCTCCGGCAAGCGTTTTGGACGTATTTCGCAAGTCAGCTTTTCTATATGAGAATACTATCTCTCAGGGAGGTTGACTGTGTATAAGCGTTATATAAAGCGGTTGCTGGATGTGATTCTGTCGGGAATCGCGTTGCTTGTCCTCTCTCCTGTGTTACTTATTGTCGGGCTTCTGGTTCGCATAAAACTTGGTTCGCCCGTCATCTTCCAGCAAGAGCGCCCCGGTTATCACGGCAAAATTTTCAAGATGTTCAAGTTCCGAACTATGCTTGACCCGCAGACGAGGGACGGGCGAAAACTGACGGACAAGGAACGCCTTGAATGTATTGAACGTGGCGTTGATATTCTAACGGACGAGGAGCGTTTGCCGAAATTCGGACGGATTCTCCGTGCCTCCAGTCTTGATGAACTGCCAGAACTTTGGAATATCTTTATTGGTGACATGAGCATTGTCGGACCGCGCCCGCTGGCTACGATTTACCTGCCGTATTATACAAAAGAGGAATTGCGCAGACATGATGTGAGGCCGGGACTGACCGGTATGGCGCAGATTCATGGGCGTAATTCCGCCAACTGGGAACAGCGTTTCGCGTATGATATTGAGTATGTTGAACGTTGCTCTTTTTGGCTGGACGTGAAGATTCTTTTCCAAACGGTAGCCGTTGTTTTGGAGCGAAAAGATATTGGACAGGGGGCGGAACGCCCGGAAGCCTTTAACCTTGTCCGGCAAAGACAATGGGACGAGGAAGCCGCAAAACAATGAGTGAACTTTGTATGGGAAAAGTCTCAGGAGGAAGGACATGAAAAAGGTTATCATTTTCGGCGCCACGGGCAATGTTGGCTCTTACGTAACCAAATATGCGTCCGAGTTTTTCACGGGAAAGGGCTATGAGGTCATTGCTTCCGGCAGACGGGATACGGACGTTTTTGAGCAGTTCGGCGTGAAATTTGTTCAGCTTGATATGCTCAATGAGGCTGATTTTGACAAACTGCCTCAACAGGATGTACACGCGGTGATTCTCCTCGCGGCAACCATTCCCTCCTACATGAACCAGTATGACGGGGAAAAGTACCTCCAAACAAACATCATGGGAACGTATCATGTTTTGGAATACTGCCGCAAGGTGAAAGCGAATCGCATCCTGTTCAGTCAGACGGTGTTTGACATCAGCCTGTACGCCTCTGAAAATTCGGACAGAATCCTTGACCCGCATCTCCCGCCGTATTTCAGTTACAGTGGCGACCACGCGATGTACGTTATCTCCAAAAACGCCGCGATTGAAATGCTCAAACACTATCTGGCGGAATATGGTCTGAAATATTTCGTATTTCGTTTTCCGACAATTTACGAGTACAGCACGTTTCAGTATTACTATCCAAACGGCGTAAAGACGATGCGTCCGCTGTACCAGCAAATTAACCGCGCAAAGAGGGGCGAACCTTTGGAACTGTGGGGAGACCCGAAGTACGCGAAAGACATGGTGCATGTCTATGACTGCGCCCAAATGCTTTGCAAGGCCTGTCTGTTTGAAGGGAAAGACCATGAGACTTATAACGTCGGCACAGGCGTTCCCGTGACGCTTCAGGAACAGTGTCAGGCTATTATCGATGTGTTTTCCCCGAAAGACCATCCCTCTGTCATCGAATATCGCCCCGGCAAGAGCGGCGGCGGATTTCTGATGGATATTACCAACGCGAAAGAGGATTTGGGCTACGCTCCGGTTATGGACGTTCATAAACTCTTTGAAGACTACAAATACGAGGCTCAGTTTGACCGGTTTAAGAGTTTGAGAGGAGTCTAATGTATCGTGCGGGAAATCGGCAGTGAGTTTTGGGACGCGCCAACGCTGGAAACGGAAAATCATTTCTTCCCGGAATCCGCGCAATGGTTTCTCTCTGGGCGTGGCGCGTTACAGGCTATTCTCCGGGAATTGGACGGTTATCATACTGCCGCCGTACCTTCATGGTGTTGCGACAGCATGATAAAGCCTTTTGTGGACGCGGGTTTTGCGGTGTCCTTTTACCCGGTGACAGGTGCCGCGCCGGAACTTTCCGGGGTCAATGCCGACGTTCTCCTTGTCATGGACTATTTCGGTTTTTCGGGTTACAGCGCCGTGCCGGACAGTTATCACGGGGTTGTCATTCGGGATTTGACGCACTCCCTGTTCTCAAAACGCTATGACGACGCGGATT
>JAFSOM010000464.1 GCA_017447005.1 Oscillibacter sp. | reverse complement strand
CCTGCAAGGCATGTCCTCCCACGCCGACCGGACGCATTTGCTCGGTTGGATTGGCGACTTTACCAACCCCAAGCCGCAACAAGTCTTCGTCGTGCACGGCGACCGGGAAATCGCGCCGTACTTTGCGCAATCCCTCTTAACCAGAGGCATTCCCGCCCACGCGCCGCAGTTTACGGAAGTTTACGACCTCATCGAAAACAAACTGGAACATCCCGGTTATCTCCCGGCCCGCAAGCCGAAAGTGTCCGGCAGCGGCAGATTCAGCGCGGCCTACGAGCGCCTTGTCAATATGGGGCAGATTCTCAACGAGTTTATCAAGCGTTCCAGAGGGCGCGACAACAAATCCCTTGCCCGTTACGCCGACCAGCTGAAGCAGTTGATGGAAAAATGGGACGACTGACCGCCTGAAACACGTTCGTCAGGCGCTTTCCGGAATCCCATACCTATTTTTTACCGGGCGGTTGCCCGAACTTTAGGAGGCCTGACGAAATCATGAAACCCCGTACCGCTTTGTTATTCATTCTGTTTCTGCTCCCGCTGACCCTGACGGCCTGCAACAGCGAACCCAAGGAGCCGCCCGATTTGCGCGGCGAATGGAAACAAGTCCTTTCGGGCGACCGCGACGAAGAGCCGGAATACTATTGCGTGGGGACTATCACCGACGACAAAATGGAGATATACTACTATTTCACGGCGGACGGGAGCCGCGATTTGTACTGGGCGGGCAGTTATACGCCCCCGGACAGCGCTAAGGAGCCGTACACGTGGACTTCCAAAAACGAACTCCCTGACCCCGAGGACTATAGACGCTACCGTTACGCGTCCCGCGATGAGACGATGGATTTTACCTATAAGAAAGGGAAAATCACGTACACGGTAGCCCCCAGTCAGGCCCTGCGCATGATTGCCACCTTGGAGCGCGTCACCGACGAAAACGGCTAAAACGGCGCTTGACACGCGTCAAACCCTATAGTATACTGGACAGAAAGTGAATGAGAAAGAATCTTCAGGGCGGGGCGGAACTCCCCACCGGCGGTATAGTCCGCGAGCCGTAATAAAACGGCATGACCCGGCGCAATTCCGGGGCCGACAGTCACAGTCTGGAAGAGAGAAGATTCGCGGGCCTTGGCCTGTCCATGTTTCGCTTGCGTCAGCCCTGAACACGCGTTCAGGGCTTTTCGTTATTGGACGCGTTCAGGTTTTTTCGTGAAAGTATGCCCTTTCGTTAATTGGAGGTGACGTTATGCCCGAAACGGACAACAGAGCCGCGCAAGACCAAAGTTTTATGCGTCTTGCCATCAAGCTGGCCGAACGCGGACGCGGACGGACAAATCCCAATCCCGTCGTAGGCGCCGTGATTGCGAAGGATGATAAAATTCTTGGCGTGGGCTATCACGCCCGTTACGGCGACCTGCACGCCGAACGCGCCGCCTTGCAAAATTGTACCGACCCCACCGACGGCGCGACGATGTACGTCACATTAGAGCCGTGCGCCCATCACGGCAACCAGCCGCCATGCGCCGACGCCATACTAGCCGCCGGAATTGCGCGGGTGGTTATCGGTTCCGACGACCCCAACCCGTTAGTCGCCGGGGCCGGTATCCGCAAACTGCGCGAACACGGCGTGAACGTGGAAACCGGGTTCCTGCGGACGGAGTGCGACGCGCTCAACCCCGTGTTTTTCCACTATATCCGCACGGGCCGCCCGTATGTCGTACTCAAATACGCCATGACGCTCGACGGGAAAATCGCCACGCGCACAGGCGCCTCTCAATGGATAACGGGCGAGGCGGCGCGTCAGCGCGTACACGAAGACCGCAACCGTTACGCCGCCGTCATGGTGGGCGCGGGCACCGTCGCGGCGGATAATCCCGCGCTGACGTGCCGTATCGAGAACGGGCGCGACCCCGTGCGGATTGTCTGCGACAGCAAATTACGAACGTCGACGGACTGTCAGCTTGTCCAGACGGCGCGGGATGTCCGCACGATATTCGCAACCGTGACGCCCGACGCCGAAAAGAAAGCGGCGTTTGAATCCATGGGCTGTGAAGTCTGGGAACTCCCCGCCGACAGCGCCGGACGCGTCAACCTTCACGAACTCATGGAGCGTCTGGGCGCGGCGAAACTCGACAGCGTGATTGTAGAGGGCGGCGCGACGCTGAACTGGGCCGTACTGCAAGCGGGACTTGTCCAGCGCGTACAGGCTTATATTTCGCCGAAACTGTTTGGCGGCGCGGCGGCGAAGTCTCCGATTGCCGGGTTAGGCGTGGAAGTCCCCGACGGCGCGTTCCGTCTGCGCGACGTGTCCATGACGCCCCTTGACGGCGATTTCCTGATTGAAGGCAATCTGTAACTTTGCGCGTAACCCCCTAAATCCCCCTTTCAGGGTGACTTCCCGGAACTTGCAACGTTTTGCGTTTCAAAATTCGTTCTCCCGCCCCTGAAAGGGGAGGGGGACAGGGGGAGGGGTTTTTCGCGCCTTGGTAAAGAAGGGAATCTATGTTCACAGGAATTATCGAGGAGACCGGAAAAATACGGGCCGTGGAGCGCGGGCGGCATTCGTCGGTACTGTCCATCGGCGCGGCGGCGATTCTCTCCGACCTGAAAATCGGCGACAGCGTAGCCGTCAGCGGCGTATGCCTGACCGCCACGACCGTAGACAGCGGCGGCTTTACGGCGGACGTTATGCACGAAACCTTGAACCGTTCCACGCTGGGCGCGTTGGCGGCGGGGGATGTGGTCAACCTTGAACGCGCCATGCCCGCGGACGGACGTTTCGGAGGGCATATCGTGTCGGGCCATATTGACGGCGTGGGGAAAATTACCGCCATCCGCCGCGACGATAACGCCGTATGGTTTACCGTGGAGGCCCCGCAGACGTTACGCCGCTATATCGTCGAAAAGGGTTCGATTGCGATTGACGGTATCAGCCTGACGGTAGCCGCCGCCGACGCGCATACTTTCGCCGTATCGGTCATTCCGCATACGCTGCGCGTGACGGCGTTAGGGGCGCGGCGCGTCGGGAGCGGCGTCAACCTCGAAACCGACATTATCGGAAAGTACGTGGAATCTCTGTTACGTCCCGATTCCGCGAAAAGCAATATCACCCGCGAGTTTTTAGCCCGGAACGGGTTTTGACGGCGTAAGGCTAAATGAAACTTGCCCTCATCCGGCGCTGCGCGCCACCTTCCCCCGTTCCGGGGGAAGGGATTACCCTATAGCGTCATCTTCTGAAACCTTGGGGGTTGCGCTAAAAAGCCTTCCCTCCTTGGGGGAAGGTGGCACGGCGTAAGCCGTAACGGATGAGGGGTAAATTTGATACCGCATGAGGAAGGCGGCGCGGCGCAGGCCGTGACGTTATCAGAGGCAATATGACACGGCAAGGAGTTTTTCGGAATGTTCCATTACAACACCATTGAGGAGGCGCTGGAGGCGCTCCGGCAGGGGAAACTTATCATGGTCTCCGACGACGAGGACCGCGAAAATGAGGGCGATTTAATCTGCGCGGCGCAGTTCGCCACGTTGGAGAACGTCAATTTTATGGCCGTCCACGCCAAGGGCCTGATTTGCATGCCCATGTCGGAGGAGTACGTAAGGAAATTACAGTTTCCGCAGATGGTCTCCCACAACAGCGACAATCACGAGACGGCGTTCACGGTATCCGTCGACCACGTATCCACGACAACCGGCATATCGGCGGCGGAACGCTCGATAACCGCGATGAAGTGCGTGGACGACGACGCCAAACCGGGAGACTTCCGGCGTCCGGGGCATATGTTCCCGTTACTGGCCAAGCCCCACGGCGTACTGGAGCGCAACGGCCACACCGAAGCCACCGTTGACTTACTCCGCTTGGCGGGTCTGAAAACGTGCGGGCTGTGCTGTGAGATTATGCGCGACGACGGAACCATGATGCGCACGGCGGAGTTACAGGAGAAGGCGCAAGAGTGGGGCCTTGTATTCATCACGATTAAGGACTTGCAGAACTACCGCAAGCGTCACGAAAAACTCGTGGAGCGGGTAGCCCTGACGCGTCTGCCCACGAAGTACGGCAATTTTCAGGCCTACGGCTACCGCAATCTGCTGAACGGCGAACATCACGTTGCGCTGGTCAAGGGCGACATCGGCGACGGCGAAAACGTCCTCTGCCGCGTACACTCGGAGTGTCTGACGGGCGACACGTTCGGGTCGTTGCGTTGCGACTGCGGACAGCAACTGGCGTCGGCTATGACGCAAATCGAAAAGGAGGGCCGCGGCGTACTGCTCTATATGCGTCAGGAGGGCCGCGGAATCGGCCTGCTCAACAAACTCCGCGCCTACGCCTTGCAGGATGAGGGCATGGATACGTTGGAGGCCAATTTAGCGTTAGGCTTTGACGCCGACTTACGGGAATACTATATCGGGGCGCAGATTCTGCGGGATTTGGGCGTCCGTACCATGCGACTGCTGACGAATAACCCCGATAAAGTCTATCAGCTCTCGGATTTCGGCTTGTCGATTGTCGAGCGCGTCCCGATTCAAATGGAGGCCACCGCCGACGACTTATTCTATCTGCGCACGAAGCAAAAGCGCATGGGACATTATCTGAATTACTGACCGCTTTCCGACTTTTCGCAACTTAGGAACTGCGGAAAAATAAATATGACTGAACAAATAAAGCGCCCCAAGTCGCCCTCCGGAACGGGGGGAGATGTCGCCGTAAGGCGACAGAGGGGGGCAATCAACGGCATGACTCATAAGGAGGCAATCTAATGAAGATTTACGAAGGCAAACTCAACGGCGAAGGCATACGCGTCGGGATTGTGGCGGCGCGGTTCAACGAGTTCATCGTCTCCAAACTGCTCGGCGGCTGTGAGGATACGTTACTCCGGCACGGCGTCAGCCCCGACGACATTTCCGTAGCGTGGGTTCCGGGCGCGTTCGAGATTCCGCTTATCGCCACGCGTATGGCCCGAAGCGGCAAGTATGACGCGGTGATAGCGCTGGGCGCGGTGATTCGCGGCTCTACTGACCACTATCAATACGTATGCAGCGAGGTTTCCAAGGGAATCGCGGCGGCGTCGCTGGCGACCAACGTTCCGGTATTGTTCGGCGTGCTGACCACCGACAACATCGAACAGGCCATTGAACGCGCCGGAACCAAGGCCGGCAATAAGGGCGCCGACTGCGCGGTAGGCGCGATTGAGATGGTCAATCTGGGCCGGGCCATGGGAGAAACCGTTTCGGGATTTTCTCAGTAAGGGGGATGTGCGGTGACATACTACAAAAACGCGTTTTTATGTCTGGCCCTGATAGCGTCTCTGTTATGTCCGGCGCGGGCGGCGGATTCCGTACCCCTGACGGCCCGCCGCGACAACGTAAGCCGTGACGCGTCGGAACTCGGCGTAAGCGTGACGGAAAGCGTAGGCGTCGGCGTGACGGACGGCGCAAGCGTAAGCGTGGCGGAAAGCGTAGGCGTCGGCGTGACGGAAAGCGTAAGCGTCGCCGTGACGGACGGCGGAAACGTCGCCGTGACGGACGGCGGGGAAAGCCGTATCATAACGGACGAAATCGGCGTCGCGGCGACGCCGACCGCGCCCCGTACCGGGAAAGCGTCTGCGGACAATGACGCGCTATGGTACGGCTATCTGAAATCCGCGTCGGCGTCCCTCCCGAACGTAGCGCAGTACGGCGGGAAAGCGTCGGCGGATGTCGAGCAGTACGCGTCCGTCAACGCCGGGAAACATCTGCAAGGGTTCGACCGGAAACTCTATGACCTGCTCAAAGAGAACATCCGCAAAGTCGCGGCGGGCAGTCAGGAGGAGACCATCTTCCGCTTTACCGCGTCCGCCTTGGGACTGGGCGGGAAGTCGTGGACGGCGGCGGAACTCGGCGTAAACATCCAGAAGGATTCTTCCGGACAGCTTACCGACGCCACATGGGACGCCGTATGGGAGCCGCTTTACCGCGCTATCGGGCATGACCGTCAGAAGTCCAGCTCGTCCATTATGGACAAACTGCTCGCCGACTGTCCCTATGAATTGTACTGGTTCGCCAAGTCCTATGAGGGCGCGGACAGCGCCGCCGCCCATTGGACTTATCACTGGTCTGTCCGCTATAACGAAAGCCGGGGCTTTTCATTCTCCGACGACGCCTATCTGGACGTGGAAATGATGGTCGCGGAGAATTACGCCAAGAGCGCCGACGATGACAACTATTACAACTATAGAATCGACACGTCCCTTGCGAAACAGGCGGCGAATATCGCGGCGAACGCGCAAAAAGTCGTGGACGCCAACAAAAGCCGCTCCGACTTCGAAAAGCTCACCGCCTACCGGGATTATGTCTGCGACGCCGTATCCTATGACCATGACGCCGCGAGGCTGGGTTCCGAGGCCTACGGTAACGGCCCTTGGCAGTTAATCCGCGTCTTTGACGGCGACGCCTCTACGAATGTCGTCTGCGAGGGCTACGCCAAAGCCTTTCAATACCTCTGCGAGCTGACGAACTTTTCCGGCGATGTCGCGTCCTATATCATTACGGGCGATTTGATTGACCGTACCGGAAAGCCCGGGCCGCATATGTGGAATCACGTCAGAATCAACGGGCGTTACTGGCTCGTCGACTTGACCAACTGCGACGTGGAAAACGTGCCGCGGGATTGGCTGTTCTTCAAGGCGCCGTCCGAACAGACGGTACGGAACGGCGCCCGGACATACGTTTTCCAGCGCAACGGCGAAACCGCCCTGCGCTATACGAACCTTGAGAACGCTTACGAGGCCGAGGAGATTCTGATTCTCACGGAAGTGGACTACCTGAAAATCAGCGGGAACGCCGCCGCGCAGAATCCGCCAAGCGACAGCGGAGTAACCGATAACGGCGCGACGACGCCAACCCCCAACGCCGGGACAATCCCGGACGCGGGGAACGTCGGCGGGAACGCTCCCGCCCCGACGGAATCGCCCGTCACGGCCCCCGAGAACGCCGACTGGTCGGTGACGTATCCGGTACGCGTCACGAACGGCTACGCCGACTTTACGGAGGCCCCCGCCGGAATCGCTGTGCGCCTGACGGCCAACCCCGCGCCCGCCGGACAACGTTTCCTAAGCTGGGGCGGCGCCGCCGGACTGACCTTCACGGAAGGCGGCTTGTCGTCCGCAATCGCTACCTTCCTTATGCCCTCCGAGGGCCTGTACCTGTCGGCGGTGTACGAGGCGGCGAGCTTCGCCGACGTGGAGCGCGGCGCGTACTATGAACAGCCCGTCGCGTGGGCGGTCTCCAAGGGCGTGACGAACGGCACTTCCCCCACAACCTTCAGCCCCCACGATACTTGTACCCGGGCGCAGATTCTGACCTTCCTTTACCGCGCCGCCGGAGAGCCGGAAGTTTTCAGCCCCAATCCCTTCCCCGACGTGGCCCCGGGCGTCTACTATTACCGTCCCGCGATTTGGGCGGCGGAGCGCGGCCTTGTCAGTACGCCCGCCTTCGAACCCGATACCCCCTGCACCCGCGCCACGGTCATGATGTACTTTTGGATACTGGCCGGAAGTCCCGGCGGCAATCTCAATCCCTTTGACGACGTGCCCAACTATATGGACTACGCCGACGCGGTCGCGTGGGCGGTCTCACGCGGGATTACCACCGGCACCACGCAGTATACCTTCGAGCCGGAACGCACCTGCTCACGCGGACAGATTGTCACGTTTTTGTACCGTCATCTGGTGGAGACGGGCGGGACGCTCACCCCCCCTTCCTACCCGACGCCGGACGCGCCGCCTAGTACGGACGCCATAGATGACGGCGCGACAACTCCGGACGGCGGCGACAGTGTCGCGGCCCCCGATAACGGCGACAGCGTCGCGGCGGCGGACAACACGCTCTAATCTTTCCTTATCCAACCATAATCTTGAATCATCATACCGCCTCCATCCGGCGCGGCGTCGGGTGGGGGCGGCGCGACGGGAGGCGGATTCTTTTTGAAACTCTTACGCTACCTTTTGACAATCGCTCTTTTGGCGACCTGTCTGTTGGGAACGGCGGCCCGCGCCGAGGAAACCGCCGTCCCCCCGGCCCCGGAACCCGAAATTGACGGCTATATTGTGGAAATTGATGTGCCCGTCCGGTTGCTTTCGGCCTCCGACCCGAGTTTCCCCGAGATGAGCGAGGTCTACGCCCCGGCGAGCGTCTATCAGGCCCCGGACGCCTCAACCGTCAATATATTGCGCGCTTGGGGCGTACTGCGCAGCGTCGAGCCGAATTACGTCGTGACGCTGGACGATACGCCCACGTTACAGAACGCCGGCGACGATTCCGCGCAGGACGACGCCGTTCTGCTGGACGCCTCCGGCGACGAATACCAGTGGTATATGTCCGCGCTTGATATGGACTGGGTACGCGCTCAGGGCATTCGCGGCGGCGGCGTCCGCGTGGGAATCATCGATTCCGGCCTCTACACGGAACATCAGGAATTTCAGGGCGTCAAGGTTCTCGGCGGCGCCAACTACTGCGTGAGCAAAACGGACGCGAACCGCTCCAATGTTGTCGACACGCTGGGCCATGGGACGTTCGTCAGCGGGCTTATCGCGGCGGCGGAAAACAACGCCGGACTTGTCGGACTGGCCCCTGATGTGGAACTCGTGCCCCTGAAATGCTTTGAGGGCAAAAACGGCAGTATCGCCAATATCGCCGAGGCCATTTATGACGCCGTGGATACGTGGCATTGTCAGGTAATCAACCTAAGTCTTGGCATTGAGAAGGATTCCGCCGTACTGCGCAAAGCCATTGAGTACGCGGACAAAGCCGGGGTTATTATGGTTGCGGCGGCGGGGAATCTGTTGAGCGGCAGTCATAACCCCAACGGCGACCCGCTCAATTATCCGGCGGCTTATCCGGAAGTGATTGGCGTCGGTTCCATAGGTTCGGATTTGTCCCTCAGCTACTTTTCCTACCGCAACGCGAGCGTGTACGTATGCGCTCCGGGGCAGAATCTGCGCGGGCCGTCCTATTCCAACGCGACAAAGTACGTCAGCGGCTACGGCACCTCCTATGCCGCGCCGATGGTGACGGCGGCGGCGGCCCTGACGCTTTCGGCGCGGCCCGATATGAGCGCGGCGGAGTTCCGCGACCTCCTGCGGGATACCGTCCGCGACGCCGGGGACGCGGGTTATGATACCTCCTACGGCTACGGCACGCTTCACGCGGGTCATTTGCTCTCGGCGGCGACCGGGAATCTGTCCCACCAAGTCACGCTCTACCGGCAGGAATTGTCGGAAATTGACGGCCCCACGCCCGCGTTGTTCGCGGCGGCTTACGACGAAAACGGCGCGTTTTTAGCCGCGCTGGACGTATCGCCGCCCGTGGCCCTCGACCGCGAACCGAATACCTTGCCGATTCTGGCGGGGGATGTCGACGACTACCCGGAAGAGACGTTCCGCGTACCGGGCGCGGCGCGCTGGAAACTGTTCCCGTTCGACCGCTTCACGTATTCTCCAATACAGGCGTCCGTGGAACTCTACGGCGGCGTCCCCGACGGCGACAGCCCGTGACAGAAGAACAAAGCGAATAACCCGTGACGGAAAAACCAAAGCGAATAACCCGTGACGGGAAAACCAAAGCGAATAACCCGTGACGGGAAAACCAAAGCGAATAAAAAAGCAGGCGTACCGGAAAACGGCGCGCCTGTTTTTTCGTTTACGTCCGCTGGCGTTCGACGAACTCCACGATTTTCTGATAGGTTTCCGCGCTCAAATCGTGCTCCACCTTGCAGGCGTCCACTTCCGCCTGTCCGGGCGACACGCCGAGACATTGAAACAGCTTCGTCAGCGTCTTGTGACGGTCATAGACGCTCGACGCGATTTCCATGCCCTTATCCGTCAGCGTGATGGCGCCGTCCCCGGCCATAGTGATATAGCCGTTTTCCCGCAGTTTCTTCATTGCGATGCTGACGCTGGGTTTCGAGAATCCCAAGCGATTGACAATGTCAATTGAGTGCACCTGTCCGTGTCCGAGATGTTCCTCCAAGGCTAAGATAGATTCCAGATAATCTTCCGCTGACTGATGAATCACCATGTGTAACCGTCTCCTTCCGTTGCGTTTCAGTCCATTTCCTGACGGGCGGGGGAAGCGTTGCAAGCGGGGGATTGCCTTTGACGCGGGCGGATTCCAGAAGGTACGCGGGACGTTTTGCGATTCTCTGACGCCCTCTCTTATGCGGCCCTTACGCCTCATTGAGCTTTCGTTTGGCGGCAGTGAGCACGTTTTCCATCAGGCGGGCGCGGGTCATGGGTCCTACGCCGCCGGGTACGGGCGTAATCCACCCCGCTTTTGTCGATACGCCCTCAAAATCCACGTCGCCGCAGAGTTTGCCGTTTTCGTCGCGGTTCATGCCCACGTCAATGACGGTCGCGCCGACTTTGACCATATCCGCCGTCACGAGGTTGCGCTGTCCGGCGGCGACAATCAGGATGTCGGCCTGACGCGTCAGCAAGGGAAGATGTTCCGTCCGGGAATGGCAGAGCGTAACCGTACCGTCGGCGGCGGTCAGGAGCATTCCCATGGGTTTCCCGACAATGTTACTCCGTCCGATAATCACGCAGTGGCGCCCCCGGATAGGGATACCGTATTCCAGTAACAACATCATGATTCCGGCGGGCGTACAGGGCAGGAACGTCGGCTCCCCGAGGGATAACTGTCCGATATTGTAGGGGTGGAAGCAGTCCACATCCTTTTCGGGCGCGATAGCGTGCAACGCCTCCGACGCGTTCAAATGCGCCGGCAACGGCAGTTGGCACAGAATCCCGTCTACGGACGCGTCCTCATTGAGGCGGCGAATCAGCGTGACGAGTTGTTCCTCCGTGATAGTCTCCGGCAGGTGGCAGGGCAACGTACTGATACCACATTCGGCGCAGTCCTTTTCCTTATTGCGTACATACACCTCCGAGGCGGGGTCGTTTCCGACGAGTATCACCGCCAGACAGGGCGGACGCCGTAACGCGCTGACCTGTTGCCTGACACGCGCCCGGGTTTTCTCCGCCAGCGCTTTTCCGTCCATCAAAATCGCCATACTGTTTCCCTCCGTCGATTGCGTCCCGTCGTCCGGCGCCTGCGGGAATGTTACGTCGTTATCGTTCCAGCGCTGACTCTCCGGCTGATTCACGTAAAGATTTTTCCGCGACGGGCGCAGAATCCGGATTTCAAAGACCAGCATACCCGCCGATACCGCCGCCAAGCATACGCTCAACGCTTGTGAGACGCGAACCGGATTTCCGAACAGTTTCCAGTCGAACAAATAAAGGCTGTCCGTGCGCAAGCCCTCAATCCAAGCGCGGCCCAGACCGTACCACAGGAAATAGAACCACATATTTTCTCCGTCGAACCGTCGCCCCCGCGAAATGACCGCTACCAGCAGAAACAGGCCGATAAAGTTCCACAGGCTTTCATAGAAAAATGTGGGGTGCACGTCAATGGGTATCGGCTCCCCGGCGGCGCCGTCGAACCATAAGCGCATGCGCCACGGCAAATCCGTCTGGACGCCGAACGCCTCCCGGTTGATAAAGTTCGCCCAGCGGCCCATGGCCTGACCGAGTATCACGCCGTAAACGAGCGTATCCATGAGCGCGCCGAAGGGGACATAGCGGCTCCGGGCGAAGAAGTACGCCACAAGGATACCGACAATTACCGTACCGTACATAGCGATTCCGCCGTCCCAGATAGCCACGGCGCGGCCCCACTCGAAAGCGCCGTCGGCGTCGCGGTAGAGGGACTGGTTGAAGAGCACGTAATACGTCCGGGAACCGATGATACAGCAGGGCGTGGCCCACAGTACGAAGTCGAGCACGTGGTCTTCATTCAGTCCGGCGTATTTTGCGCGCTTCATGGAAAGCCAAGTCCCGCACAGCATGGCGACCGCTAAGATAATGCCGTACCAGTAAATGCCGTGCCCGATGTGAATCGCTATCGGGTCAGGATTCCAAGACCATTCTCCGAAAAGCCCGGGAAAACTGATGGGCATATTTTTCAGGGCCTGTTCCATAGTATCGCCCCTTTCGCTTGAGAATCGGGAAAGACGCGGCGGGAATCCGCGCCCCCCGTCGTGATAACGTCCCGACGCATTACGTTTCCTCCGGCGCGTCGTCCGCGGGCACGACCTCGCTTAAGACGCAGTTTTCCGGCGTGATATTTTCGCGTAAGAACGCGCTGACATCCTCCGGCGTGATGGCCTCAAAGACTTCCGGGAAACGGAACGGGTCATAGCCGTGGAAATAACCCTCCGTCATGGACACGGCGATAGTCTCGAAGGAGTTGAAACTGCGGACATACGCGCCGTAAATCGTGCGCCGGACGCGGTTGTAGAAGTCAAGATTCATATCGCCGCCGCCCAGTCGCGCCGCCTCTTTGAGAATGGCGTCGGTAACGGCGCGGGCGTCGCGGCTGTCGCCCCCGGCGTAGAAACAGGCGTAACCGGGGAGTAACTCGTAATCGCCGCCGAAACTCGAATTAATCAAGCCCTCGTCATAAAGTTTCAGGTAGAGCGGGCTGGATTCGCCCAAGAGAATATCCGACGCGAGTTCGCCAATCAGGGCCTGACGGAACCAGTCGTCGCCGCGCTCCGCCGGACGGCACTTGAAACCCGTCAAAAACTGCGGCGTCGCCACTTCCATGGCGCGTTTCATCGCGTGTTGCGCCACGCCGTCCGGCTCCTGACCGTAGTCGCGGGGAATCTCCGGGCCGCCCGACGCCGGGAGTATCTCCGCGGCGAGTTCCTCCACGCGCTCCGCCTCTACGTCGCCGACGACCGTCAGAATCATGTTCGACGGCGTGTAAAAGGCCTTATGACACTGATACAGCGTTTCGGCGGTGATGTCGCGGATACTCTCGACCGTTCCGGCGATAGCGATTCGGGCCGTATTGCGGCGGTACATCCCCTGAACCATATCGTGATAAATCCGCCAGTCGGGGTTGTCCTCAATCATGCGAATCTCCTGCGCGATAATGCCCTGTTCCTTGTCTACGCTCTCTTTCGTAAAGTACGGAATCGACACGAACGAAAGCAGAATCCGTAAATTGTCCTCAAAATGCGCGGTGGAATCGAAATAATAGCCCGTCATGGCGTTGGAGGTGAACGCGTTCGGCTCCGCGCCGTTCTTGGCGAGTTCCTGCAAGGCGTTGCCTTCTTCCGTATCGAACATCTTATGCTCCAGATAGTGCGCGATTCCGGCGGGGGTGTCCAGCCAGCGCCCGTCCAACTGGAAACGCGTATCCATGCCGCCGTAGCGCGTGGCGAAGAAGGCGTATTTGCGCGCATAGTCGGGACGCGGCACGACGCGCAATTCCAAGCCGTTCGCAAGTTTCTTGCGGCGGACGCGCTCCCCAATACGCTGATATTCCGTGACGCTCATTCCGGCGCTTCCGGCTTCCGTGACGCTCACGCCTTGCGGTTTTGCGACGCTCATTCCGCCGCCTCCTTTCCCTTCAGGAAGTAGACCGTATCCAGTTTGACGGTACGCATAGCCTCTATCACGCGCTCTAGGGTCATGTCGCGGATATTTTCGCTCAACGTCTCCGGCGTTTCCGGGAAACCCGTCACGGCGCGGGACAGGTAGAAGTTCTCCAATTTGCCCTGCGCGTCGCCCATGGACGCGTAGGAGTTCAACAGCAGACTGCGGGCGCTGTCAATCTCCCAATCCTCAAACTCTCCGTTTTGCACCATCCGCAACTGCTCCATGATTTCATCGAACGCCCGCTGATAGTTGCCGAACTCAATGCCGGACGATACCGTGACGAGATTCTTTTGACGGTGGAACGCCGACGAGGCGTAATAGCACAGGGAGAGCTTTTCGCGCACGTTCATGAACAGTTTCGCGTTACTGCTCCCGCCGAAGAGCGTGTTTCCCATGAGCAAAGCCATATAGTCATCGCTCCCGCACGAGAAACCAAGCTCTAATTTGCCTTGCGTCACGTCCATGGCGTCGGACACGCGCAGAACGTCGGCGCGGGGGACGTGGGGCAGTACGGCGGGAAGCGTGCGCACGTCCTCACGCGGGAGAGCGTCCAGCGCGGCGCGGACGGCGTTTTCAATTTCCGATTCCTCCGCGCTCCCGCAGTAGACGATTTCCAGCGGCAGGGCGCGTAACGTCTCCTGATAGCGGCGGTAGGCGTCGGCATTGTTCAGCGCGTCGGCGTCGGCCTCCTCGCCCAGACGCGATACGCCGTAAGGCTCCCCGGCGCACATCTCCGAGAGCAGACGCCGTCCGGCCCACAGGCGTTTGTCGTTACGGATACTCCCGATAGCGTCCAACAGATTCGTCTTTTCGCTGTCGAAGTACGCCGGGACGAACGCGCCGTTTTCCGTCACGGGACTGCGCAACAGTTCGCCGAGCAGGGCCGTGACGGATTCCAAGAGGCGTTCGCCGCCGGGTACGAAACGGTCGTCAAGGAAACTCGCCGTGAAGCCCACGCACTGACATTCCCCGATTTTCCGGACGGTGTCGTCAATGCGGGCGCCGTAGAGGTTGTCCAGCCGCGCCGACAGGCTCGCCATATCCGGACAGCTCACCGTGCCGCGACGCAGTACGGACGGCAGGAGGGCGTACGCGCTGGCCGTGTCCGCCGACAGCGGCGCGACGAATTGCGCCGAGAGAAGGCCCGTTTTGAATTTCCGCGCCGGCAGATACGTCAAGGATACGCCGTCGGCGAGAGGTTTTCTGATGAATTTCAACTTCTCAACTCCTTATTTCCGGACAGCGCAAACCGTCCGGCTCCTGTCATGGACGCGGGTCCATGGGTTAGTCGTTCCCATTATAATACAAATTTACGCGCTTGTCTATCAATGTTTTTCAGGTTTCGCGGAGAAAGCGTCCGATTTTCCGCCGCCGGGATTTTTCCGCATACGGGGAAAGCCGTCAGGACGCACAAAAAACGCGTATTTTTTTATGCGATTCGCCAGTTGACGAAATTAGAACATCTGTGCTATTCTTTTACACGGTGAATCGAACATAAGTTCTAATCTATCGGAAAGGAGGCGCCAAACATGCCGGACACGCGGAAACTATCGGATTCGCAAGCGTGGGAACAGTTACAAATGCGCGAAGAACCGCAAGCGCGGGAAGCGTCCCGTTCGCAAAGGCGGGAATCGTCCTGTTCGCAAGCGTGGGAAAGGCCCGATTTACGCGAAGAACTCGTCACGCGTCTGCGCGACCCCGCGACCCGTCAGCGTATCGCCGACGCGCTCATCACCGAGGCCGAAGGCGGCCCGCCTGACCCGAAAAGCGGTCAGCCCAAAGGCGGCGCCACGGTGATTCGCGCTTTTGAGCTTATCCGCGAAATCGCCTTGGAACGCCCGCCCGATTCCGCCGCCGCTTTCGACTTCAGCGCTTACACGGATGTTGAACTCTCCGCTATGCTGACGCGACTGGAATCAGGCGGCGAAACGGAATCGTATTCCGGCGGCGCGGCGGGCGATTATGGGTAGCCGCGCCCCGCCGCCGTTGGGAAACGTCGACAGCCCCCGCGCCCGCGCTGTCCGCGCCGAATTAATCCGGCGTGAACTTGCCCGACGCAATTACGCCGCGTTTCTCCGTCTGACGGGCGGCCCGCTGTGGATTCCCACGCGCTTTTCGACCTTCCTTGCCCGGGAGACGCAAACGTTTCTGGAAGCCGACGCCGGGAACGCTTACGACATCCTGATACTCCAGACGCCCCCGCAACACGGAAAGTCGATGAGCGTCACGGAAGCCCTTCCCGCGTGGACGCTGATTCGCAAGCCCGATACCCGCATTATTTTGGCGTCCTACAACGAGGAGAGCGCGGAACGGTTCGCCCGACGCAACCGGGAGAAGTTCAGCCAATGGGGGCCGCTCTTATCCGGCGCGACGCTCGGCGGCGTCAACCGCGCCACGGAATACGAAGTCGCCGGAAAGCGCGGACGCCTTATCAGCCGCGGCATTATGTCGGGCATTACGGGCAACGCCGCCGACCTGCTCATCATTGACGACCCCATCAAGAACCGGGAGGAGGCCGACAGCCCCGCGTACCGTGAAAAGCTGTGGGCGGAGTGGCTGAACTCGTTAAAATCGCGTCTGGCCGCGAAAGCGAAGGTCATTCTGATTATGACGCCGTGGCACGAGGACGACTTGGCGGCGCGGATACTCCGCACGGAAACAAACGTCCGCCTGTTGCGCTTGCCCGTGGAAGCCGAAGCCCCCGACCCGCTCGGACGTTCCCCCGGCGCGGCCCTCTGTCCGGAACTCGGCAAGGATAACCAGTGGCTGACGCAGTTCCGCGCCGCGTATCTCAAAGACCCGTCGGGCGGTCAACGCGCTTGGATGGCCCTTTACCAGTGCCGGCCACGCGTCGAACGCGGGAGCAT
>JAFSOM010000463.1 GCA_017447005.1 Oscillibacter sp. | reverse complement strand
CTGCCGTCAGGATGCCAATCCGCGTCTTGATGTCCTTCTTGGCCTCGTATTGCTGTTCCCATCCTTCGGGGAAGCCTGCGGCTATGTATGCTGACAATCTGGATGGGCCGCGCCCGGACGGGCAAATCCACGCGCATATTAGAGACGATACGCGCCTTGGGCGACGCGGGCGAACAAATCCTACTGGTACCGGAACACGCGTCGCACGCGGCGGAAGTGGATTTGTGCCGCGTCTGCGGGGATACCGTGAGCCGACACGCGGAGGTATTGAGCTTTCGCCGCCTCTGCGACCGCGTCTTAGCGATAACAGGCGGGGCGTCGGAAACGTCGCTGGACGCCGGCGGAAAACTGCTGACGTTGCAACGCTGTATGACGGAACTTTCGCCTGTGCTGACGGTGTACCGGAGGCCGTCGCGCAAGCCCGCGTTTTTGCAAAAGTTACTGGATTTGTTCGACGAGTTACGCGCCTTCGAGGTGACGCCCGAACTGCTCAACGAAAAAGCCGACGCGTTATCCGGCCTGACGGCGGACAAACTCCGCGACTTGTCCTTGTTATACGGCGCGTATGAATCGCGCTTACGCGAACGCGGTCACGACCGCCGCGACCGTATGAGCCGACTTTGCGATAACTTGGAGGCGTCGGAGTACGTCAAGGGCAAGGACATCTTTCTGGACGGCTTTACCTACTTCAACGCGCAGGAACGGCGGGCGCTGTCGGTGATGTTGCGTCAGGGAAAGTCGGTGACGGCGGCGCTGTTGGGCGAGCCGGACAGCCGCGAGGAGATGTTCGCGGCGGCCTTGCGCACGTTGTGGCAGTTACGGCGTCTTGCGGAGGACTGCGGTTGCCCGGTACGCGTGGAGCGCATGACGGCCCCGGTCAAGGGCGCGTTGGGACACTTGGAGCGGCATTTGTTCCGCGGCGGCGCGGGGTACGCCGGAGACTGTGCGGAAATTCATATCCGCGAGGCCGCGAACGCCGTCACGGAGTGCGAACAGACCGCCGCCGACATACGCCGCCTTGTCGCGTCGGGGAACGTGCGCTATCGGGACATCACGGTAGCGGCGCGGAATATGGAAGCGTATCTCGGCGCGTTGCGCACGGCGTTTGAGCGCTGGGAGATTCCCGCGTATTTCAGCCGCCGGAGCGATATTTTGGAGAAACCCGCGTTCAGTCTGGTTATCGGGGCGCTGTCGGCGGTCACGGACGGTTACGAGTACGAGGACATGTTCCGGTGGCTGAAAACGGGTCTCGGCGGACTGTCGCCGGAGGAATGCGACATCCTTGAAAACTACGCGCTGAAATGGGAGATACACGGCGCCATGTGGACGCGTGACGTACCGTGGACGGAACATCCGGACGGTTACGGCGCCGACTGGAGCGACGAACAGACGGCGCGTTTATCAAAAGTGAACGCGTTGCGTGGACGCGTGCGGGCGTCGCTGTTGCCGCTGGCGGAGGGTCTCAAAGCGGGCGCTACGGCGGCGGAGAAAGTGGAAGCCCTTTACAGCTTTCTGGAACGCTTACAGTTACGGGAGGCCTTGGAAAGCCGTATGAGAGAGCAGGCCGACGCCGGACGCATGCAGGAGGCGGAGGAGACCGCGCAACTGTGGGAGATTCTTTGCGGCGTGCTCGACCAGTTTGTAGAGATTCTCGGCGCGGAACTCATGGATTCCGACACGTTCGCAAGGTTGTTTAAACAAGCCTTGTCACAGTACAGCGTGGGCACGATTCCGGCGTCGCTCGACCAAGTTTCCGTGAGCGAGATAACGCGCAACGAACGGCATACGGTGAAATACCTGTTCCTGTTGGGCGCGACGGACGACGTTTTGCCCACCGCCGGACAGAGCGACGGCATTTTAACGGAGGACGACCGCCGCGAGTTGTCGCAAATGGGCGTGGAGCTGGCCCCGACGGGCGTTGAGCAGATGGGCATGGAGTTACAGAACCTTTACGCGGCGTTAGTCCAACCCACGGACGGCCTGACGGTCAGTTATCCGTTGACGGGTACGGGCGGCGAGGAGTTACGCCCGGCGTTCGTGATTGCGCGCTTGCTAACGCTGTTCCCGGCGTTGCGCGTCGAGCGGGAAACCGGACGGCACGAGTACCGCCTGACCGCGAAACTCCCCGCGATGGAGGCCGCCGGAAGCGATATTGACGGCCCGTTATGGCGCTATTTGGAGCGCCACGGCGACTGCGCGGAGGCGTTAGCGTCCATGCGTCGGGCGTCAACGCTGAAACGCGGTTCGCTGTCGCGTCCGGCGGTACGGGCGCTGTACGGCGAAAAGCTGTCGCTGTCGGCGTCTCAAATGGAGCGCATGCGGAGCTGTCACTTCGCCTTCTTTATGCGCTACGGCTTACGCGCCAAACCCCGTGACGCCGCCTCATTCGACGCGCCGCAAATCGGGACGTTTCTGCATTTCTTACTGGAACACGTCTGCGCGGACGCGAAAAGTATGGGCGGCTTTGCGCGTGTGGATAATGAGACGCTTCACAAACTTGCGGAAAGCTATATCGAACAGTTTATACGGGAGAACTTCGGCGACCTGTCGCAAAAAACGGCGCGTTTCCGGTATCTGTTCCAGCGCCTGCGCCGTACCGCGCTGACGATTATTGACCAGATGGCCGACGAACTGCGCAATTCGGATTTCGTCCCGGTAGAGTTTGAATTAGGAATCGGACTGCCGCCGCAAGAGGGCAAAAAGCCGTTTCCGTCGATACTCATTCACGACCCGGAGGGCGAACTCCGTTTACGCGGACGTATTGACCGCGTGGACGGCTGGCGGCATGACGGAAAGCTGTATCTGCGCGTGATGGACTACAAATCGGGCCGGAAAAAGTTTGACCTGTCTAATGTGCGCATGGGGCTGGATTTACAAATGTTGCTGTACCTGTTCGCGCTGGAGAAACGCGGGAAACAGTGGTTCGGGGAGGACGTGACCCCGGCGGGGATTCTGTATCTCCCGGCCTACGACAAACTGCTGGACGCCGAGCGCGGCATTACGGAGGAGGACTTGCAAAAGGCGCGGGACAAGGAAGTCAAGCGTAGCGGGCTGATTTTGGCGGAGCCGGACGTATTACAGGCCATGGAGCACGAATGTCTGACGGAGCCGCGCTTTCTGCCGATACGCGTCAGCAAGGACGGCGGCATTACGGGCGATTTGGCGTCGGCGGCGCAACTGGGCAAGCTGGGCAAGTATGTCGAAAAGCTGTTGCGTCAGATAAGCGGGGAAGTGCGGGCGGGGAACATCGACGCCGACCCCTGCTGTCAGAACGCCGCCGAAACGCCGTGCCAGTACTGCGATTGGGCCGGGGCCTGTCACTTTCAGGACGGGCGCGACCGCGACAGACTGCGTTATGTGCGCAAGCTAAAGCCCGAAGAGTTTTGGGAACTTCTCGACGCCGAAACTTGACGTATGCGCAAAGTTTTGATTGACGCGGCGGAAACTTGCCGACGATTGCTACACGCATACCACGCATACAGCGGAAAAAAAAACGTCGTTGACAGGCGGCGGCGTTTGTTTGTATACTGACGCAAAAAGGGGGCGCGTGACATGAGCGATAAGCCGAAGGAGACCTTGACGCCGGAAAACGATAAGCGTAAAGAGACCTTGACGCCGGAACAGGCCGCGGCGGTGGAGAATCGCGGCGGACAGTTGCTGGTATCGGCGGCGGCGGGTTCCGGGAAAACGAAAGTGTTAGTAGAACGTTTGTTCGAGTACGTGCAAAAAGAGCATAAAAACCTTGACGAGTTCCTCATCATCACCTATACGAAAGCGGCGGCGGCGGAACTGCGCGGGAAAATCGCCGGGGAATTGAGCAAGCGCGTCGGCGAAAATCCCGCTGACCCCCACTTACGGCGTCAAATGCTCCGCGTGTATCAGGCGGACATCAAGACGGTCGATTCCTTCTGTACGGCCCTGCTCCGCGAAAATACGCACCTGCTCGCCCGGGACGGCGATAAGCACGCGCTCACGCCCGATTTCCGCGTCATGGACGAACCGGAGGCCGCGCTTCTCCGCGAACGTATCCTACGCCGGACGCTGGAGACGTTCTACGATAATCTGACCCCCGGCGGCGCGTTACTGGCCGATACCATGGGCGCCGGACGCGACGACCGTCAGTTATCCGCGCTCGCGCTGGAGGTCTACGAGAAACTCCAAAGCCACGCTTGGCCGCTGGAATGGTTACGGAAAAGCCGTCGGACATGGGAGGACTTGCAAAACTCCGCCGCCGCGCAATCGTCCGACGTTACGCAATTGTCCGACGCCGCGCAGTTTGACGCCACGCCCTACGCCGTCGAACTGCTCAACGTCGTGCGGCGTCGCGCAAGTTACTGGGAAACGCTGTTACGGGAAGGCGCCGCCCGCGCAGAATCCGACGCCGCGATAAAAAAGGGTTACGGCGACAAATTCCTGACGGCGGCGGGCGGCATGAACGCGTTAGCCAACGTCACCCGCTGGGACAGCGCCGCGCAAGTCGCGGAGTTGGTGACGTTCCCACGCGTCACGACGCCCAAGGGACGCAAAGACGACCCGTTCATCGTCGCGCTCTCGCAAGTCTGGAAGCGTTGCAAGGACGGTCTTAAAACGTTGCAAAAGACGTTGCGCGTCAGCGGCGCCGACGCCATGGAGGATTTGCGTAAAATCGCGCCCGCCATGCTCGCGTTGCTCGATTTGGTGTCCGACTTTTCGGAGGCGTACCGTCTCGAAAAACTGCGTATCAACGCCGCCGACTTTCCCGACCAAGAGCATTTAGCGTTACAGTTACTCGTATCGCCGGACGGCAAGCCCACCGAAACCGGAAAGCAAATCGCGCAACGTTACGCGGAAATTCTCGTGGACGAGTATCAGGATACGAACGAGGTGCAAAACGCAATATTCGGCGCGGTCTCGCGGGACGGGCAAAACCTGTTCGTCGTGGGCGACGTGAAGCAGAGCATTTACCGTTTCCGTCTCGCCGACCCGACGATTTTTCTGAAAAAATACGGCGCGTTCGTCCCGTATCAGGAGGCGCGGGACGGTCAGGAACGCAAGATTCTGTTGTCGCGGAATTTCCGTTCCCGCCGGGAGATTCTCGACGCCACGAATTTTGTCTTTACGAACATCCTCTCGCCGGAAATGGGGGAGATGTCCTACGGCCCGGAGGAATCGCTGTACTTCGGCGCGGAGTACTACCCGCCCCGCGACGACTGCGCCACGGAGTTTCACCTGATTTCGGCGCGGCGGCGTTCCGCCGACGACGACCCCGACGCGCCGCCCGTCCGACGCGTAACGGCGGAAGCGCGTTTCGTGGCCCGGCGTATCCGCGAACTCCTCGACGGCGCGTTTCCCGTCACGACGCCCGACGGTACGCGCCCGTGCCGTCCGGAAGATATTGTTATCCTTATGCGTTCCCCGCGTTCGCGCACGGCGGCGTTCTTTGAGGCCTTGGCGGAACAAAATATCCCGTGCTCCTTCGACGAGAGCGGCGGCCTGTTCGATACCATGGAAGTTTCGACGGCGTTCGCGCTGTTGCAAATCGCCGACAATCCGCGTCAGGACGTGCCGCTAATCGCCGTCCTGCGTTCGCCCGTGTTCGCGTTCAGCCCCGACCGTCTCGCCGACATCCGCGCCCGTCATCCGCAAGGCGACTTCTACGACGCCATCCGCGCCGCCGCCGGTCTGCCCGACGTATCCGACAGCGTGACGGATACCGACACCGAAACGGAATCGCAGAACCCCCCTAAATCCCCCCTTTCAGGGGGGACTTCCCCGGATTCCGAACGCCTTGAAATATCCGTACCCCCGCCCCTGAAAGGGG
>JAFSOM010000462.1 GCA_017447005.1 Oscillibacter sp. | reverse complement strand
GACGAAAGGCGAACCGTTCAATACGTCGGTAATGGCGGCTATGCACGTTTACAATCAGGCGTTCACCTATAAGAAATACGGCGTCGGTCAGGCGGAAGCGCTGATTCTGTTCCTTGTGTGCGCGATTGTCGGCGTGACGCAAGTCTACATTGGCAAGAAAGCGGAGGTGGCGGCGTAATGACGGAGAATCAAGCGGCGGCGCGCAATAAGCGCATTTCCCACGCTATCATGCTTGCGATTCTGGTTATCATGTTTTTCGCGTTTATCTTCCCGTTCCTGATGGTGATTATCAACGTGTTCAAAACCAAGGCGGACATTACGTCCGACCCGCTTTCCCTGCTGGGCGCGCACGGTTTCACGCTGAAAAATTTCCCGGAAGCCATGAAAAAAATGAACTTCTGGCGCTCCTTCGGTAACTCCGCGCTTATCACTATCAGTTCCACGATTCTGACGATTATCTTTTCCGCTATGACCGCGTTCGTCATCGTGCGGAACAAGTGGAAGGCCTGCACGCTGTTGTTCTCGCTGATGGTCGCGTCCATGGTGATTCCGTTTCAGGTGCTGATGATTCCGCTGGTCTCCCTGTACGGCGGCACGCTGGGCATTCTGAACCACCGCGCCACGCTGATTTTCATGCACACGGGCTTTTCGCTCGCTATGGCGACGTTCATGTTCCACGGCGCGATTCATACCAACGTCCCCGTTGACTTGGAGGAGGCCGCGGACATCGACGGCTGTTCCCGCTGGCAGACGTATTGGCTGATTGTCTTCCCGTTGCTCAAACCCACGATTGCCACGGTTGCCATTATCGACGCGATGGCCTTCTGGAATGACTACCTGCTCCCGAGTCTGGTTCTGGGACGCAAGGAGCTTTATACTATCCCGATTGCGACGCAAGTGTTTTACGGCACGTATTCCACGGATATTGGCTTGATTATGGCGGCGCTCCTGCTGGCGATTCTGCCTATCCTGTTGCTGTACGTGTTCCTGCAACGCTATATTGTGGAAGGCGTGACCGCCGGCGCGGTGAAGAGCTGACAAGCCGTTCCCAACGCGTGACCCTTATCGCGTTCCTTCCGTGAAGTCAAAATAAAAGCTACCGTTCACAAAGAGCGGTAGCTTTTATTTGTGTCGCCGCGACGCCGAATGCCGGAAACTCCCGTCTTTGCGACGCATACCGCCGCCGAGACGGGAGTTCTTATGATTCGCGTTGTTTTAGTTTAACGTTGTTCCCGCGGCTTGCTTTACCAGTCCGTATCCTGATAGGGAGAGGACTCAAAGCCGTCTTCCTGAAGATTGGAAACCAGCGTATCCAGCTTATCGCGGAAGAACTCGCGGAACCATTCGCAGTCGCCGAAGAGCTTCACCGCCGTGGGGCTGACGGCGTAATAAGCGCGGATAAACAGCCGCCCGTACCACGTTTGGCCCAGAACTTCATCGCGGAAACGGCGCAGTGTCCAAACTTGCGGACAGTCATAGGAGCCATAGACGGAAGTCGCCACGTAACAGCCTTTCTTGGCCTGACCGCTCTCGCCGCTTTGACCGCCTTGCCCGCTCTCACCGCCTTGTTCGCCCTGCTCGCTTTCGCCGTCGTCAGCGGGGAGAATGATTGTCTGGTCGCCTCGCGGCTCTCCGTAGGCTTCCTCGCTGATGACGCCCGCCAAATTCGTCTCGACGTATTCCATGAGCGCTTCGTCCATGACGATTCCGGTGTCAAACTGCGCGCTCGCGTTCTTAAAGGCGTAATAGGTATCGCCGCCCGCCGCGCAGAAATCATTCGTCACAACGGCGTAAGTCGCGTTCAGGTCGAACGGCTCAAAAGGCTCGACATTAATTCTTGAAATCGTGACGCGCTGAATGCTCGCGGGCTTGTAATAGGTCGATTCCGGGTAGGCGTCGCCTTGGTCATAAGGCTTGGTCGTGTCCAGCGTGAACTCTATGCCGAACGTCTGCGGATAGCCGCCGAGGGCCTCCGGCGTGGCGTAGGTGGACGCCTCCAGCGCTTCCAGCAGTTCCGCGCCCGTCACGAATACGACGGCAATCGTATTGCCGAACGGAAGGACGGTATTCAAATCCTTGCGGGTGATGTCTCCCGGCTGAATGCTCGCCCGGATTCCGCCGCCGTTCGTAATGCCGACAATATGGTTTTCGTCTACGCTCACGTCGCCCATGGTCAAAACGGCGGGCTTGCCGTCCTTGCGGTTGACTTCAAGCACTTTCCACACCATGGCGTCCGTAATCAGGTCGCCAAGGTTCGTTTCCTCCGTGCGGTTGCCGGGGGCGCGTTCGCCGTTGAGAAGAATTTCGCTCTTGGCGAATACCTGTCCGTATTCGGCGTTCACGCGGTCAATAATTTCCTGCGCCTTCGCCGCGACAGCCTCATCTTTCGGCAGTTCGGAGATAACTTTCTCGACTTCCTCGCCGTTTTCCTCTACCGTTTCCGTGACTTTCGTCGGAATCAAGTAATGAGACTCAATCTTTTTACTTGCGTTGTCAATGACGACCACGCCGATGTTGGCGAATTTCGTTCCCGTGGACTGTACAGGCTCGCCCTGTTCGCCTTCCGTCATGACCGTGTGGGAATGCCCGTCGAGAAGGATGTCAAAGCCCGTCGTGTTATGATACAAGTCCACGCTGCGGTGTCCGTCGGGGGCCGATTCGGCGTCCACGCCCAAATGCGTCAGCCCGATGACAATATCCGCGCCGTCGTTGCGCAAGGCGTCAATCTGTTCCTGCGCGCATGTGTAGAGCGCGTTTCCGGAGTTGATGTTAGAGACGAAGCGAATACCCTGAATCAGTCCCGGATTGACTTTCGTCTGAGTTTCGGGCGTTTCCATGCCGACAAAGCCGATTTTCAAGCCGTCTTTCTCATATGTCCACGTAGGCGGCAAAATTGTGTTTTCGCCCTCGAACACGTCCGCGCAGATGACGGGAAAATTCGCCTTTGCCAGATTTTCCCGGAGTTGCTCATAACCGAAGTCAAACTCATGGTTGCCCAGCGTCGCTACGTCATAGCCCGCCGCGTTCATCATGTCAATGGCGTCGGCGCCCTTGGTCAGACTGACGTTAGGGTCGCCCTGACTGAAGTCGCCCGCGTCGGCGAGAATCACATCCGCGCCCTTCTCCTGAAAGGCCGTTTTCATAGCCGCGATGTACGCGTAGCCCATAATTTCCCCGTGCACGTCGTTGGAATGGAGAATGACCGTCTTTCCGGCGTAATCTCCCTCCGGGGCCGTTCCCATTTCCGCCTTGTAGTCCGCCAGCGCCCAAGGACACAGCGAAAGCGTTAGGACGACAGCCAGAAACGCCGCGAAAATTTTTCGCGTTTCCTTTTTCAATGCAATCACTCCTCTGCGATGATGATTCCGTCCGGAAGAAGGCAAACGCCGTCCCGAATGTTTTACGCTCTTGCGGCTTGCGGCTTCTCCGCTTTCCGCATAGAGCGAAACGATTATAACACATTTTGTTCTGATTGTCCACCGATTTTTTGAAAAAATTTGGTTTTTCTATCCCCGCCCGCCTTGTGGAATTTTTCACACGTGGACGACAATCACGCCGGGAGTGCGCCGAGGAAACCGTTCCCCGCGCTTCCGGCGTATGGTAAGTTAGACGCGCCTTTGTCGCGCCTGCTTCGCCGCGACGGACATGCCCACGCGGATAAAGCGGAACATCCGTAACGCGCCCTCATAATACAGGGCTTCGGCGTTGTCTAACGCCTCCTGTAACGGCATGGGCGCGTTGACCGTCGTCATGAGCGATTCCACGCCGTGAGCGGTAATGTCCAGCGCGTTGCGTCCCAGCGAACCCGACAGCCCGACAACGGGAATCCCTTTCGCCTTCGCGTGTACGCCCACGCCCTGCATAACCTTCCCGAAACAGCTCTGCCAGTCGGTACGGCCCTCTCCCGTGACGACAAAATCCACGCCGTTCAGACGGTCGTCAAAGTGAATCAGTTCCAGAACGGTCTCAATGCCGGAACGCATTTTGCCGTTCAGGAACACATTCAGCGCGGCGCCAAGTCCTCCGGCGGCCCCCGCGCCCGCTATCGCGTCGCAGTCAACGCCGAACTCCCGCTTGATAACGTCGCGGTAATTGCACATTCCGGCTTCCAGTTCCTTTTGAATATCGGGCGTGGCGCCCTTCTGCGCTCCAAACGTATACGTCGCGCCATGTTCGCCGCAGAGCGGATTTGTCACGTCGCACATGACGGTAACAACGGATTCTTTCAGACGCGGGTCAAGGCCCGACGCGTCAATATGCGCCACGCGGATGAGGTCGCGTCCATAGCCGTCCAATTCGGCGCCGTCGGCGTCCAGAAACTTCACGCCCAAGGCGCGGACGCAGCCCATACCGCCGTCGTTCGTCGCCGAACCGCCGATAGCGATGGAAATGTCACGGAAACCGCGTTCCAGCGCGTCCAGAATCAGTTGACCCGTGCCGTAAGTGGTGGTATTGAGCGGGTTTCTTTGGGCGTCGGGGACGAGGGGCAGTCCGGACGCCGCCGCCATTTCGATAACGGCCCGCCCGCCCGGTAAAACGCCGTAACCCGCCTCAACCGTACTGCCGGACAGGGGGCCGTGTACGCGTACCGTGACCGTTTCGCCGCGTTCCGCCGAGATGACCGCGTCAACGGCGCCCTCTCCGCCGTCGGACACAAGAACCGACGCCGTTTCGCAGTCGCCGAAAATCTCGCGGGCCGCTTTCGACAGCAGTTCCGCCGTCTTTTCACTGCTCAGACTTCCCTTGAAGGAATCCGAGGCGAATAAAAGTTTCATAAAAGCGCCTCCTCACAGTTCTTTGCGCCGGATGTGAACCCGTTCGCGGCGTTTTCATGGAATATATCACAGGCGGCGGCGTTTCGCAAGCGGATATGCGCGCCCGTATGCGTAAAACTTCTCCGCTAGGCGTCCAAACGAAAAAGCGCGGCCCCCGTTTTCAGGAGACCGCGCTTTGCTGTGTTTAGCCGGGGATAATTCAACGCGCCTTAGTAGCCGTTCGTAATTCTGAACTGCACAGTGGCGCTACCGCTACCCCAACTACGTTGCACCATAAAACTGTAGACCGCTCTGTTTGCCTTTGCGGAAAAAGACTTAGACCGTCCCGGACCAAGGTCGCCCGCATACGCATAACCGATACGACCGATATTCTGATACAGGGCAATAGTACGGCTTCTGCTAGTGTTTGTGACCGTGACCGTCGTCTTTTTCAGTCCAAGAAAGCTCTTGTCAGTGTAAATCGTGGCGTACTTGATGCTGTTACCATAGCTGGGAATCGTGACGCTCTTGGTTGTATTCGTCGCTTTCGCCGGAATCACCAGCATAGACACTAAAAGCGAAAGAACGAACATCAGGGACAAGCCGCGTTTCATCGTCTTAACCATCGTGAATTTCCTCCTTTCTTGCCAAAATCCTGTAGTTACGTCCAATGCCTGTTTCCTCCGACTGCTCAACAGTTCTTCCCGCTGTAAGGGGCTCGCACCCTTCAAGGGAAGTCCCGCCGAAACAAAACAAGCGGCGCCGAGCGTGAACTCAACACCGCTTGATAAAATGCAAGCCTGTACACAACGATTCCACACCCATTTTCCCTTGTAAAAATCTGGAAAAACGGGTATACTACGCCCACGGTATAGACGTAAATCGTCTGTTGTGTTGAGTAATAGGTCTACTCATCATAGGGTTGCGCGGCGCTGGTAACACTGCGCGGCCCACCGCTTATTTTGTTTCAATAGCGTCCGGCGTTCCGAAAGACCGTCCCGGACGCTATGCCTCTATTATAGCGGAATCTTTTCCCGTTTGCAAGACCTTTTTTCAAATTTCCCCAAATTTTTTC
>JAFSOM010000461.1 GCA_017447005.1 Oscillibacter sp. | reverse complement strand
TACAGGCGCTGTTGCTTTTCGTTCAGGCTGTCAAACAGTTTCCGGTTCATTTCCGCTCATTCCTTTGCTTTTTCTTTTCATTATACCACATTATCAACCAAAGCCATAGTTGCAAAGATTATTTTTTCGCAAGTCCTTACCTGCGAGGCCAATCTTGACCGCTATCTCTCCATCGTGGACAGCCCCGCCAATTCCCTGTGCCTGTGTACGGGTTCTCTGGGAAGTTCTCCGAAAAACGACATTCCGAAACTGGTGCGCAAGTATTCCGGCATGGGGCGCATTGCGTTCATGCACATCCGCAACGTGAAAATTCTGCCCGATACCTCTTTTGAGGAGTGCGGACACCTGTCCCAGAGGGGCAGTCTGGATATGAACGCGATTGTCAAAGCGCTGGTTGACACTGGCTTTACGGGCTGGTTCCGTCCCGACCACGGGCGCATGATTTGGGGCGAAACCGGGAAACCCGGATACGGGCTTTACGACCGCGCCTTGGGGAGCGCCTATCTGAACGGGCTGATTGAAGCCAACGGCGGCGTGATTGAGGAACTTTCTTGAAAGGGGAAACACAACATGAATGCGATGAATGAAGCCATTTCTAAAATTGGCGTCGTGCCTGTCATCAAGCTGAACCATCCCGAACGGGACGCCGCCGCGCTCGGAAAGGCCCTGTGCGCCGGAGGCGTTCCGGTGGCGGAAATTACCTTCCGTGCGGCGGGCGCGGATATGGCAATCAAGCTGATGAAAGAAGCCAATCCTGACATGATTGTGGGCGCGGGAACTGTCACCACGACGGAACAGATTGACGCGGCGAAAGCCGCCGGAGCGCAGTTTATTGTGACTCCCGGCTTTGACGCGGAACTGGTGGAGTATTCGCTGAAACAGGGTCTGCCGATTTATCCCGGCTGCACCACGCCCACGGACTACCACGCGGCGCTGAAATTCGGTTTGGAAGTCCTGAAATTCTTCCCCGCCGAACAGTCCGGCGGCCTTGCGAAAATCAAGGCCATGAGCGCCCCGTTCCCGCAGTTCAAGGTTATGCCCACCGGAGGCGTGTCCCTGAAAAACCTGAAAGAATATCTCTCCGCGCCCGGTATCGCCGCTTGCGGCGGCTCCTATATGGTGACGGCAGACCTGATTGACAATCAGAAGTGGGACGAAATCACGGAACTTTGCAAAAAGTCCGTTGAGATTGTGAAGGAGGCTCGCGGAAATGGCTAAGATTGTAACTTTCGGAGAAGTGATGATTCGTCTCCAGCCCTACAACTATGAGCGTTTCGTACAGGCCGACCATCTGGAATTTACGTTCGGAGGCGGGGAAGCGAATGTTGCGGTATCGCTTGCCAACTACGGCCAGGATGTGGCCTTCGTAACGAAACTCCCCGCCCACGCCATCGGACAGGCGGCGGTCAATTCCCTGCGGCGCTACGGCGTGGATACGTCCAAAATCGTGCGCGGCGGCGACCGCGTGGGCATTTACTTCAACGAAAAAGGCGCGTCTCAGCGTCCGAGCGTGTGCATTTACGACCGCGCCCATTCCGCGATTCAAGAGGCCAGGCCGGAAGATTTCGACTGGAACGCCATTTTTGAGGGCGTCGAATGGTTCCATTTTACGGGGATTACTCCGGCGCTTGGCGCGAACGTCGTGGAAATCTGCCGTCAGGCTTGTAAAGCGGCGAAAGCGAAGGGAATCAAAATTTCCTGCGACCTGAATTACCGGGGCAAACTCTGGACGCGTGACGAGGCCCGCGCCGCCATGACGGATTTGTGTCAGTATGTGGACGTTTGCATCTCCAACGAGGAGGACGCAAAGGACGTGTTCGGCATTGAGGCCGAGGCCACCGACATCACTGCCGGGGAACTGAACAAAGAGGGCTACAAATCCGTCGCCAAACAGCTTGCGGACAAATTCGGCTTCGAGAAGGTAGCCATTACCCTCCGGGAGAGCAAGTCCGCCTTTGACAACGACTGGAGCGCCATGCTGTACGACGCCGCCAGCGGCGAGTATTGCTTCTCCAAGCTGTACCATCTGCACATCATCGACCGCATCGGCGGCGGCGACAGTTTCGGCGGCGGCTTGATTTACGCGATTCTGTCCGGGAAATCCACGCAGGACGCTGTGGAGTTTGCGGTAGCGGCGTCGGCGTTGAAACACTCCGTTGAGGGCGATTATAACTTTGCGACTATCGCCGAGGTGGAGAAACTGGCGGGCGGCGACGCCTCCGGGCGGGTTCAGCGGTGACGGACATAGAGACTTTCTCCGACCTCTCCGGCGATAAGGGCGCTTTGCGGTTTATCACGTTCGGAAAAATCATGCTCCGGTTCTTACCAGCCAAGCTATGAACAGCAGGATAAGATTTTTTCCGCGTTTGTGGAGCAATACCCCAGCCCTCCATGCGCGTTATGCCCATTCAGGCAGCGAGAACAGCCTGAAATCATATATGTGGTATCAGAAGCGCACGTTTGAAAGCAGGCTGTTCACATTTAATATTTTGGATAGAGTAGGCGGGGCGACGCGTTTGCCAGCGGCTTAATCTACGCCATGATGAATGGCTATACGCCCAAGGATACGGTCAATTTTGCCGTAGCGAGCAGTGTTATTAAGCGCACAATTCACAGTGACGGCAATATTACCGATGACGTGGCCAGTATTCGTAGTCTTATGAACATGAATTACGATATAAAGCGATGAGGAATCCGCGTCTCACACAAGGAAAACGGCGAATAACCGGCTATCGTCTGATAGATAGCCGGTTATTTTACTTTCAGCGCCAGTTTCCAAGTTTTTGAGAGAAAGAGAGTGAAGCGCCTATCAAAGTGCGGTAGAATGAATAATGTCACCCCAACAGACTACCCGGAGAGAGGCGGTTCACATGACATCATGATACACGAAAGACAGCGTGATTGGCAAGTTGTGGAATTGGAAGTCGTATGCACAATATGATTGACGCCTGATATGATAAGTGGTATGCTGACAGAAAATTGCTAAAGGATAGTGAGCGCCATGAAGGAAACTATGAAACGTCAGAGCTATTCTACGGATTTGACAGACAAGCAGGGGGAAACCATAGAACCGCTTCCCTATATTCTCCGGCATCCTGAGCGAATCCGGCTGAAAACGATTTGGCAACGTCGCGCCGGAAAAACGGGCCGTGGGCGGCGGTTCCGTCCGTTCCCGGCGATTACGGACGCTACTATGACGCCCTTTATGAGACGATTCTCGGCGGCGGGGAAAAACTGGTGAAAAACGAAGAAACGCTGGAGCAAATCAGAATCATAAGCGAAGGAATCCGCCGGATGAATATGTTGTAATTCTAATTTTGACACGGCAAAAGTATGTGACGGATACGACAACCCCGATTCAGGGCGCATCGTTCCACATCACGGACAGCGCGGGAAACGCCGTGGGGAGTTCCAACGGCGCTTTCCTAACTTGAGTTATAGCTTGTCTGTTTTCCGTCATTTTAGGGTCGCTGTAACGCCTGCCCATTTCCGGTCCTTCTCACTTAAAATCAGAGGGACACCATCAACCGTATATCCTTCGCCACTTGCGCTTCCCCGATAGATACCGCTCAAGCCCGGCCATACAATTCCAATCTCCGGGTCATTCCATGCAATGCCGCCCTCGTCATTCGGGTGGTAAAAGTCATCGCACTTATAGCAGAACTCGGCGAAATCGGAGAGAACAAGAAATCCATGGGCAAAGCCTCGGGGAATCAGGAACTGCTTCCGGTTTTCTTCCGTCAGCATTTCCCCGTGCCAGCGACCATAGGTTCCGCTTCCGCGCCGTAAATCTACCGCCACATCGAAAACCGCGCCCCGGATTACCCGCACCAGTTTTGTTTGCGGGAACCGCTTCTGAAAATGCAACCCCCGGAGAACTCCTTTTGCGCTTCCGGATTGATTGTCTTGAACGAACAAGATGTCAAACCCTGCGTCGGCCATATCCCGCTGGTTGTACGTCTCCATGAAAAAGCCTCTGCCGTCCTGAAAAACAGTCGGCGTAATGAGGCACAGCCCCCCAATTCCGTCTAGGTTCCGTTCCACCGTAATCTGTCCCATCAGAGTCCAGCCTCCTTCAGATACCGTCTGAGCGCCTCATGCCACGGCGGGAGGCGGCGGAATCCCGCTTCCGTTAGTTTGGCTTTGTCAAGCCTGCAATTCAACGGGCGGGTTGCCTCCGTCCGTCCATATTCCGCAGTAGAAACGGGAATGATTGTTGAGCGCAATCCGCACTGTCGGTATATCTCACCGCAAAAATCGTACCAGGATATGTACCCGCCCTCGTTTGTCGCGTGATAGACGCCGTATCTCTCCGATTCCACCATATCCGCCAGCAACGGAGCCAAGTCTCCCGTATAGGTGGGCGTTCCGATTTGGTCGTTTACCACCCGGACAGAGTCACAGGTCTTCCCGACCCGAAGCATGGTTTTCACAAAGTTCCCGCCGTTCAATCCAAACACCCATGAAATCCGGACAATAAAATATTTGTCCAAAAGTTCTCTGACCGCAAACTCTCCCTCCAGCTTTGTCTTTCCGTAGTGGTTCAGCGGGGCAAAGGCCTGCTCCTCCGGCCTCCATGGCTGATTGCCCGTCCCGTCAAACACGTAATCCGTGCTGATATACAGCATTTTTGCGCCTATCCCCTGCGCGGCCTCCGCAAGATACCGCGTGCCGAGATGGTTCACGGCTTCGACCCTTTCCCGGTTCTCCACCCTCTCCGCCGCGTCAACAGCCGTCCATGCGGCGCAGTGGATTACGGCGTCCGGGCGCAACTTTTCCAAAGTGGCCCTCACGGCGTCCCGCTCCGTGATGTCCAGGGGGGCATAGGCGGCGGATGTCACCGCGCTGCCGTCCTGTATTCCGGTATACTTAACCGCACTGCCAGACCCAATCACTTGGTGTCCTCTCCGATGCAGATTGTTCAAGCAGTCATGTCCCAACTGTCCGTTGACGCCTGTTACAAATACCTTCATGGCTTTCTCCTGTCAATGTACGCGGGCCGCTCTGTCCATACAGCGGTTCCCTGATTTACCGGTTGGCGTACATTCTCTCGTAATACGTCTGGTATTCCCCACTGATAATTTCCTCCCACCAATCGCGGTGTTCCAGATACCACCGGATTGTTTTTCGGATACCGTCTTCAAACCTCGTCTCCGGCAACCAGCCCAACTCCCTGAGAATCTTCGCCGGGTCTATCGCATAGCGCAAATCATGCCCTTTGCGGTCTGTCACATAGGTGATGAGACTCTCCGGCTTGCCCAGTTCCCGGCATATCAGTTTCACAATGTCGATGTTTCTCATCTCGTTATGACCGCCAATGTTGTAGACCTCGCCAACGCGCCCCCGGTGAATCACCAGGTCAATGGCTTTGCAGTGGTCTTCCACGTACAGCCAATCCCTGACATTGATTCCCTCTCCGTAGACGGGGAGCGGCCTGTCGTACAGACAGTTGACAATCATCAGGGGAATGAGTTTCTCCGGAAAGTGGTAGGGGCCATAGTTGTTGGAACAGCGGGAAATCGTCACCGGCAGTCCGTAAGTCCGGTAATAGGCCATCGCCAGCAGGTCCGCGCCCGCCTTGGAGGAACTATAGGGAGAGCTGGCATGAATGGGGGTGTCCTCCGTAAAGAAGAGGTCCGGACGGTTCAGGGGCAAATCTCCATACACCTCATCGGTGGACACCTGGTGAAACCGCCGGACGCCATATTTTCGGCAGGCGTCCATCAAAACCCCCGCGCCGACGATGTTTGTTTGCAGAAACACGGAGGGGTTCTCAATGCTCCGGTCAACATGGCTCTCGGCGGCAAAGTTGACCACAATATCCGGTTTCTCCTCCTCAAACAGCCGCTCCACGCCGCAACGGTCGCAGATGTCCAGCCTCACAAATCGGAAGTTCGGCCTGTCCATTACGCTTTTCAGCGTGCTCAAATTCCCGGCATAAGTCAGCTTGTCCAAGCACACAATCCGGTAATCTTCGTGAGAGGCCAGCATGTGAAAGATGAAATTGGAACCAATAAACCCGGCGCCGCCGGTAACAATCACTACCACGTTCAATACCTAACCTTTCCTTCGGCTACCGCCTTCAAGTGCGCTCCATAGGGAGACTTTCCGTATCGCGTCGCCGACTCTATCAGCGTTTGTCTGTCTATCCATCCGTTGACAAAAGCAATTTCTTCCGGCGCGGAAATCTTGATTCCCTGCCGTCTGGAAATCGTCTGGACAAACTCCGCCGCTTCCACCAAACTGTCCATAGTTCCGGTATCCAGCCACGCGAAACCTCGACCCAGTAGGCGCACATCGAGAAGACCGTCTTTCAGGTACATCTCGTTTAAGGACGTAATTTCCAGTTCCCCACGGGCGGAGGGTTTTACATGTCTGGCTCGTCCGCTTACGTCGCCGGGATAGAAATAGAGGCCCGTGACCGCGTAATTGCTTTTCGGAATGGCGGGCTTTTCCTCTATGCTGGTAACCTGTCCGCTCTCATCGAACGCCACCACGCCAAATCGCTCCGGGTCGGTCACGTAGTAGCCGAACACCGTGGCGCGTCCGTTGGTCTCCGCGTTCTCCGCGGCGGAGCGCAGAATGCGACGAAGACCGTTTCCATAAAAGATGTTGTCTCCCAGTACCATGGCCCCCGGCGCGCCGTTCAAGAACGTTTCGCCCAGGAGAAACGCTTGGGCCAGTCCGTCCGGGGACGGTTGCACGCAGTAGGAGAGCGACAACCC
>JAFSOM010000460.1 GCA_017447005.1 Oscillibacter sp. | reverse complement strand
GGAAGATGTACGACGCCATGATTCGCAAGGACGCCGACGCGCTCTCCGCCGTTCTGGACGACAGTTTCGTACTGGTTCACATGACGGGAATGAGACAGCCGAAAGCGGCGTTCATTCAGTCCGTTTTGAACGGAACCTTGAACTATTACTCGGCGCGACACGAGCATACGCCCGTCCGCATGGACGGCGATACCGCGGAACTGACCGGACAGAGCCGCGTCAACGCGGCGGTGTTCGGCGGCGGACGGCATACGTGGCGGCTTCAACAGGTTATCACGCTGAAACGGACGGACGGCGTATGGCGCATGACGCGGGCCGTGGCGTCCGCATACTGAGGTGACGGATGGGAAATCCCGCCTTGGCGATGGATTGTCGAACGCACGTTGAGTTGCTTCAACCATTCCCGCCGCTTGCGTAAAGACTATGAAACCACGACTTCCTCCGCCCTTGCTATGGTTCAAATTTCTCATTTTCACACCCTGCTGAAACACTTGTGAATACAGCTTCTCAAAAGCGCGGCGTCCCGCCTTTATATGCGCAAAATTCCGGACTGAGCGGTCGCATAACTCGACTTATTGCCCGTAAATCGTCAAATTTCGTAGTCAAGGCGAGTTGGCGCGGATTTAGGCGTCCAGTCGATGGAAAACGTAAGCGGCGGTTTCTTTGCCGTTTTGCCGTGGCATTTTAACCGGTCTATTCCAGAATCTGAATGACGCTACCGACCCCAATGTTAGGCAAATCGTGTTCCTCAACGCAAATCGTTCCGGGCAGGTCTTCTTCGGATGCGCCGTTGAATTTGAATATGCAATGTCCAAGCCCTGTGAGGATTTCAGGAACCGCCCAACCGACAGCCGTGATTTTCAACTCCAAATCGTCCGCTTTGAACGTCTGGCCGGGCTTGATTTCTCCGTAGATGGGGGTGACGCTGACTATATAACAATAGTCCGCGAGTCCTTCGGGAACATTGTCGCCGAAGATAATCAGGATTTTTTCTTCCTCAAATTCATGAACGCAGGCACCTTCCGCCTTGACCTTGTTTTCGTAGATGATTTTCATACAGAGACCTCGTATTTACTCGAAAGTTCAAGTAAGAACCCGTTTTGTCCGCCGGCGACAGTCAGCTTTTAGCCCGGCTGGAATAAGTCAGACAGAGTTTTCATCAAATCGCCCACGATAATCGGCTTCCCGAAATGGCCATTCATTCCAGACGCAAAGGCGTTCTTCTTATCCTCTTCAAAAGCGTTTGCCGTTACCGCAAAAATCGGCACATCCGACTTTCCCGCTTCTTCCAGCTTGCGGATAGCCTTTGTCGCGTCGTAGCCGTTCATATTGGGCATTTGAATATCCATCAGAATCAAATCGTAATAATACGCCGGTTTTTCTTTCATCTGTTCGACACAGATTTGACCGTCTTCCGCACGGTCTACAGTGAATCCCGCGTCAGTTAAGATTTCAGAGGCAATCTCCGCGTTGAGGTCATTATCCTCCGCGAGCAGGATTCGTTTGCCTGTGAAGTCCGGATGTTCAGTTTCCTCTTCCGGAAGATTCGTTGCGCCCTCCTCGTCGGCAATCCGGTGCGGGATTGTCATTGTGACGGCGGAGCCTTCGCCGAGCTTGCTTTCCACTGTAACGGCGCCGCCCATGAACTCTACCAGATTCTTCACAATGGACATGCCAAGTCCAGCGCCCTCAATGACGTTCTTTTCGGAGTTCCTCTCTCTGGAAAATTCATCGAATATTTTCGAGAGAAATTCTTCGCTCATTCCTCTGCCGTTGTCGCGGATTGTTGTACGGAGCAATGCGTATCCTTCCTTCTCCGAAGGAATTTCCTCCAGACGCATGGAAACCTTTCCGCCGGGCTGAGTATACTTATAGGCATTGGAAATGACGTTAAGAAGCGCCTCCTGCAATTTCGCCCGGTCGCAGTATACGCAGGAATGCTGAATGTCCATACTCCTGACAAAATCGATTCCTTTACTTTCCATCCGCTCACGGAACATCTCGTACATGGCGTCATAGAACGCCGCAATGCGGCACGCTTCTTCGTTCAGAGCCAGCGCGCCTTTTTCAATGCGTGACATTTCCAGCACGTTGTTCAGGATGGAAAGCAGCGCGTTTCCGGAACTTCTGATTTTTACCAGATAATCGTATAGCTTTTCCGGCTCATTTCGATATAGTTCGGCCAGATTCGCAAAGCCAAGTATCGCGTTCATAGGCGTGCGGATGTCGTGCGACATATTGAACAGAAAGATTGTTTTCGCCTTGCTTGCCTGCTCCGCCCGTTCCGCCGCTACTGCGAGGTCCTCTTTCTGCTTTGTGACCAGCCTAAGCATTTCAAGTTCCTTATTCTGTTGCTCTCTTGTTTTTTGAAGCGTAATGGCCAGCATAATTGCCACGGCGATGATGAGACCGATAATGACCAACGCAATCGAGAGAACCAGGCCGACATGGTCTTGAATAAAGTCAGAAATTGAATATTTCAGACTGGAATCCGTGTACGCGTACATCGCGTTAGTCATATTCGACTTGTCAATGAGGGAAACGCCGCGGGAAAGCAACGAGTACATAACATTATTGCCTTTTTTTACGCCTATGCAGTAGTTAATGGTTTCGTCAAGCGTCAGGCGGTTCAAACTCTTGTATTTGCGTTGCGAGAGATAGCTCTCCGCGTGTCCGCTACTGAAAAAGGCGCAGGTCGCTTTTCCCTGTTTTACCGCGTCCAGACAATCTCCCAGCGTACTGGTTATATAAACTTCGCTGTTCGGATAATTCATGGCCACATAATTGCTCTGGAACGCGCTGCTTTCTGAGAACGCAATCACTTGCATGGTTGTCTTTTCGTTGTATTCTCCGCGATAGGCAAGATGTACGCTGGACTCGACTAAATCATTGGTCTGGACAATTCCCTGACGCTCCGAATCCCAAATACTGTCATGCACGGGGAACGCGGCGTCAATCTCTCCGGATTGCAACGCGGCAATCATATCGGCATACAAGAAATACGGCTTGTATTCCATCCCGATTTGCCCGGAAAGGCCGAGTTGCTCCCGCCATTCTTGAAAAATGTCGGTAATGACGCCGTTGGCGTTTCCGTTCTCATCGACGCCGCAATAGGGGAGGTAATCGTTCAGATACCCCACCCGAATGGATTGGCGCGTCCTGACCCACTCCGTTTCTTCCGGCGAAAGGGCGGCGTTGACCGCCGTATTTTGGAAATACTTGATTTGCAGGCTCTGCGTAAAGTACGGGTTACTCTCATTGATTGCGGACAACGCCTTGTTCAATTCGGCCAGCAAATCCGTCCTCTCCCTCGTTACCGCGAGAAAATAGGACGACCCGCCTATCATTACAACAGGCGTCATGCCGGAGTTTGAGGGCACGTTGTTATTGACCGCAATCAGCGCGTCAATCTCTCCATTTTCAAACGCCTTATCTCTGGCTTGGAAATCGTCAAAAAGGACTTCCTCACAGGCCGCGCCGGACTCCTCCATCCATGATTCAAAGAAAGCGGTCATCAGGTTGTTTCTCAGCGTTCCAACCCGCTGTCCTGTCAAAGTGGATAAATCACTGCCGGAAATGGCCTCATTTCCGGCCTTTTTGTAAATATAATAAGACTCGACGCCCATTTCGTAGCCGGGATAATTCATCAGCGGCGCCCGCTCCTGCGTATAGGAAAGTCCCGCAAGCAGGTCAATGTCTCCGCTAATAAACGCGTCGTACAGCTCCGACCAGCCGCCGTAAACATATTCGTACTCCCAGCCGGTATAGTTGGATACGCCCTGAAGATATTCATACGAATACCCGCTTTTGCGGTCATTTTCAGTCGCGCCTTCCTGAAAATGGTCGGAATTATACCACCCCACGCGCACTTTCCGGCTTAAGTCCGATTCATGCGCGTTGACCGTAAAGGAGAAAGGCGTCATGGAAAATAGAAACAAGAAAAAGAGCGTATACAAAGCAGTTCGCTTCACTGCATTCTTCATATCCCTCTCCTCCTCTCCGCTGGCTTATCAGGTCAGAATTGAACAATCATAACTGTTGACATTATACTATACCTGTAATCAGCGTGTCAAGAGTTCCATTTCGCGGGGATTCGTAGAAAATTGTTGACAAGGCGCGCTTTCATCCTTTCCGTATTGTCTTTCAAGAATAGAGAAATGCGGCAAAATCAGCCGGGCAAGAGCTAATATCAAGCTCTTGCCCGGCTAACACGCGCAAGCGGACATAAGCAAACGTCAACGGGACGCTACGCGCAGTCAAACGCGTGGCGTCCCGTTTGTTTACTGTGGAGACGAATTTCCTGTCACGGTTAAAATATCCAGAGACAGGGCTTCCCATTGCTCGCGGGCGTTATCGGCGTCCATAAGACTGTCCATCGTATCCGCGACGCCCGCGTCGTCAAACACGCCCCGCACGGACGCGTAATCGCGGAAGGCGCTCTCCATAAAATCCAGAATGGCGGCAAAATTTGAGGAAAATTCCTCCCGCTGTTCGTCGCTCATTGAGAGATACGCGCCGGAAACGCTTTCCTCGCGGTTCGTGAGACTGATATTCGCGTAATCCGCGCTTTCGGCGAAGGCCAGCAGATTGCACGCCCCCTGCGCGTTGCGCAACGCGGAACCGGAGCTTCCCCGATAACCCGTAACGCCCGTGAAAAGCGTTTGCAAAGTTTCCAAAGGCAAAGCGTTATGTTCCGGCGTTTCTTCCATACGGGATTCGGGCGGCGTCCCGACGCAAGCCGTAAGCCCCGCGCAAAGCGACGCCAGCAAAATCCAAAGGAACAGTTTTCTCATCGTCCAAGGCTCCCTTGACTTCTCCGCGCTTACTGAAAGACAATCACTTCCGCTTTTTCTTCCGCGAAAGCGTTCGTATAATAGTCGAACGAATCCGCTTCCTCCGGCGAAAGCTCTTCCGAGGATTTCAGCGTCATTTCGCCATCCGCCGCGTCGTATGTCTCCAATACGGGGGTTTTGCCCTCAATGTTCATGTCCACAAGCTGGTAGAGTTCGCCTATGCCGTCATGCACAACCAGTTTCCCGGCGGTATGATTCCCGCCGAACAGAACCGCCTCTTCCGTAAACGCGAGCGGGTACGCCGTCCCGGTGGAACCGACGGAAGCGATAAACTTCACTTCCCCGTCAGCGTACTGGAAAATGTCCGCCCCCATCGTCTGACCGTCCGCGTAGACGAACGATTTCTTAGTCACGGCGAGGAGTTTCTCTCCCGTCCCGCACGCGAACTGCGCCCATGCAAGCGTGTCCTCGCTCTCCGTTTCCAGTTCGGCGACTTTGTTTCGATAGGCCGTCGTAACCGCGTCGCTTGCGTTCTCCGCGCTTTCCGGCGTTGTGTCCGCAGGGACGGACGGCGTTTTCCCGGCGCACGACGCAAGGCTTACGCAAAGCGCCGCCGACAACATCCAGACAAACAGTTTCTTC
>JAFSOM010000459.1 GCA_017447005.1 Oscillibacter sp. | reverse complement strand
GCCGTCCCCGTCGATACTTCCTCGCCGGAACAGACTGTAAAAGCCGAACATCGTACAGGCCACCACCAGCCCAACCGCAATATCCAGCGGCAGTATCAAGCCGCCGGAGAGTATCGCGCCGGGTTTCCCCTTCGGGATATGGTTTTCCAGATGATTCGCGCCCGTGAAAAACACATAGCCCTTTGCGAAACTGTAGAACGACAGCGCGCAGAACGCCGCCCACTGAAAGACGCGTTTCGTAAAAAAGCGGTCTACCGTATGGTCTCCGCGAGTGGACGCGAAAATCACCAGTCCGGCGCCGAGCACGGCCCCGCCGGAAAATCCGCCGCCCGGGGAAATCTGTCCGTTGAGCAGGATATAGACGCCGAACAGCAGGATACAGGGCACGAGTACGCCGCCGACGCGTTTCGCTATGGAGTCATTGTCCGTGGGGAAATAGTCCTCCTCACGGATACGGTAGTAGTCCTCGTAGGCCGTGCGCATGTTCTTTCGGTCGCGGCGTAATAGAATCATCACGCAGATTAAAGCCGTAAAGAGCACGTGCGATTCCCCCAGCGTATCAAAAGCGCGGTAGTCGAGAATCATGCCGGAAACGATGTTCACGGCGCCGGTCTCCTCCAAGCCGCGTTCAACGTAACGTTCCGCCACTTCCGTGGCCCGCGGATTCTCCGCGCCGTAACGCGTGATATGCGCCACCATGTAAAGGAATACCGCCATCAGCGTCAGACAGCACAGCACAGCCGCCACGCGGTACCACGCCGAAAATACGCGCCGTTCCGAGTGAATCACGCGCCCCATACGGACAACCGCCACTTCTTCCGCTTCGTGCAGTAACCGCCGCTGGTCCTGACGGGGCAAATCGTGTCCGCGCTTGCCGTCGAGGATATTTTCCGTGAGGTTCGTTTCGCCGTTGAGCCAGCGGAAAAAGGCCGCCTTGAATGTCTCCCCGTTCATGTTCCGCCTTCTTTCCGAGTTCCGCCGCCCTTGCCGCGACGCCGTTTCCGGTTTCCGTCGCCGGACGCTTGCGACGCCGCGCCGCCGTCCGGGAACGTCCGCGTCCGCGACGCGCTCTCCGGAAACGCGGACGTTTGCGACACGCCGCCGTCCGGGAAGTCGGACGCTTGCGCGGCGTCCATCTCCGGGTCAGATTCCGTCCACGCGCCGCCCTCGCGCTGTCGGGCCTCCCGGACGCCGCCGTCATGCTGACGCACGTCCTCCATGCTGTCAATCTGACGCAGTTTTTTCAGCGTCACCAGAAACAGATACCCGCTGATTCCCGCGCCGACCGCCGCCTCCGTTATCGCCAAATCCGGCGACTCCATCAGTATCCACAGCAGGCACATTATCGAACTGTAGGACATGAAAATAATGACGGAACGCAGTAAACTGCGCGTCAGGTTTACGGACACCGCGCAGGCAATCAGGAGCAAAACCAGCGTAATTTTATAGATTTCCGAAAAATTCATGCTCTTCGCCTCCCGCACTCAAAGCCGGGTCATGTGGTCGTACAAATGCTGATTGGTGTAATATTCGATTTGCGCGACTAAATGCGACGACACCGGGGAGCATATCCAGAGGAACACGAGCGGAAGAAAGCATTTCACCGCCTCAAAGACTCCCGCCGCGCCAATCGCCGTCGCGAGCGCGACGTAAAACAGCCCCATCGTATCGCCCATTCCGGCGGCGTGGACGCGGTTCATCACGTAGGCGAAACGGCAGTTTCCCAGTACGGCCCCCGCGAAAAAGAGCAGGCCAAGCAGCAAAATGACGGCGGTCAGCCAGAAACGCGCCCATTCCTGTACGTCAGACATCGTTTTTTCCCTCCTGTACGTCAGACATAGCGTTTTCCCTCTCGTATGTCAAACATGACTTTCACCCTCCTGTTCCTCCGCGCCGGGGTCGTCCCGAAAGCGTTTGCGCGACGGGCGCGACGGTATCAGCACCCGCGCCAGAATCAGCACGGAGACAAGGCTAATCATCGTGTAAATGAGCGCCACATCCAACAGCCAAGCCTCCCCCAGTAGGCGCGAGAGAATCACAATCCCGGCAATGACGAGCGTGCCTACCATATTAATCGACAGCAGTCTGTCCGTGACGCCGGGGCCTTTCACGGAACGAAAGAGCATGACGCACAGCAACAGCGAAATCACAATCAGGGCGAACGTGTAGAGCGCGTCATAGGCTTGTTGTACGTCCAAACGAAAGCGCCTCCTTTCTTCCTTTCCGAACATTCCAGAACATTCAAGGGAATTTCCGCAACAGGCGGACGAATGACGAACGGTTCAAGCCCTCAGCGTACTCTTTGCGCAGAGCGTGGACGAGAAAACGGTCGCCCTCCTGAAATACCGTGATTGTCCCCGGCGTCAGCGTGATGGAGTTCGCCAGAATCACGTTTTGATACTCCTTCGGCAGACCGGAGCGAAATTCGACTAAGACCGGTTCCGGGTGTAGCGTCGGCGTCAGGGCCACGACTAGCACCGTGGCGGCGGCTTTGACCGTCTCCCAGAGCAGATTGAGCAGGTAGAGCGCGAACAGCGGCGCGCAACGGAAAATTTGGCGTTCGCGTTGAAGCGGCCAGCCCATGAAACGCGTCATGAAAGCCATCAACAACGCCGTGAGGCCCAAGCCGATAAGGATAATTTCCAGCGTCACGCGCCCGTTGAGGACAATCCAGAGCAGAAACAGCGGAATGGACATTTCCGCGTCCTCCTTTCCTAAAAAATTGCGTAAAACGGAAATGATTGACGGTTCGACTATGCGAAATTGGAATAGCTGATTTTTTTCAAATCGCAGTTCGCGTGTAAAAACTGGTCAACGTCGTAAATAGAAACGCTGTGCGGCGTCTTGAGAATCATGTTGCAGGTCACGAGGCCGTCGCTGGTATAGGTCAAGTCGCTGTCCGTAACCTGTATTTTGTTCTCCTCCATGTAATGGTTGAACACTTCCCGGAAATTCCGGTCGGCCCCCATGGTGAACGAGAGATAATGCGATACCATGGATTCCGCGCCGAACGTGAAGCGGTGCATAAGCGTCTGGAAAAAAATAATGGTCAGCGCGGAAGCGATGCCAAGCGTGTACATTCCCGCGCCGAGCGCCAGTCCGATTCCCGACGTGGCCCAGATACCCGCCGCCGTCGTCAGGCCCTTGATGGTGTTGCCGCTCTTAAAAATGGCCCCCGCGCCCAGAAAACTCACGCCGCTGACCACTTGCGCCGCAATGCGCGCCGAATCCGCCCCGCGCACGCCGTTAAAGCTGATTCCATCCGGCGTCGTCAGGTCGGCGAAACCGTACTTGGAGATAATCATCATCAGGGCCGCCGTACAGCACACGATAACATGGGTACGCAGTCCGGCCTCTTTCAGTCGTCTGCTCCGCTCAACGCCGATAATGCCCCCGCAGATTCCCGCCGCCAAGAGCCGGAGCAGAAATTCCAGTTCCTGCACGACGGTAAACTGCCCTTGTAAGTATGATGCTAAGGTCATGCGCATTGCCTCCCTACTAAAGTCCGCCCCGGCGCAAAGTCGGCGACGATTCCTTGTAGTATAGCGCTCTCTTTCCAATCCCGCAAGAGCGCGGAGGGAAAAAATAAAAAATCCGCGCTTTCTATCATCCGCCGCTTGCCTTTTGCGCGGAAAAGCGGTATAATGCCTATCACGACTGACGCGCCCCGCGTCCGCGTCACGAAATCCCCCGTGTCCGCGCCCCCGAATGCCCCGCGCCCAAGTCCCGGGAAGTCGCCGCGCCGCGTTCGCCGTTATCGCTTCCGCGTCCCCGAACGCCCTCAAATCTCCGCGTCCCCGAATGCCGCGAAAAAGGAGCTGTTGCCGTCATGAAACTGCGCTATGTCCCCGTCGGGCGGATTGTCAACACGCACGGCGTCCGGGGGGAAGTCCGCGCTCTGCCCGTCGAGAAAGACCCCGCGTT
>JAFSOM010000458.1 GCA_017447005.1 Oscillibacter sp. | reverse complement strand
GTGAGCGGCATACCTGTCGACTTTTTCATAACGCCTCCCGTGGACAATCAATCTTGACCTATCCATTATAGCCGGAAATTCGGCGGTTTGTCAATGGCAAGCGCGTAAAACGCGTAAACTTTTGGCAATCCCGCCGCCATTTTTTGACAATTCGCCCCCGTCCGGCGTTGCGCGCCGCTCTCTTACGCCGCGACATGGGCGTTAGGCGTAATGAAATTCGCCCTCATCCGGCGCTGCGCGCCACCTTCCCCCGTTCCGGGGGAAGGGTAAAACTATGACATAATCTTTGAATCCGTGCGGCGTTACGGAGTTTTCGCAGTGATTTTGCGTCGTTGTTACGATGTCGCTGTCAAGTTTGTCCTTCCCCCGGGACGGGGGAAGGTGGCGCGCAGCGCCGGATGAGGGCGGATTTCATCACGCCTAACGCCCATGTCGCGGGGGAGGAGAGCGGCGCGCAACGCCGGACGGGGGCGAATTGTCAAAAAATGGCGGCGGGATTGCCAAAAGTTTACGCGTTTTCCGCGCTTGCCATTGACAAACCGCCGAATTTCCGGCTATAATGGATAGGTCAAGATTGATTGTCCACGGGAGGCGTTATGAAAAAGTCGACAGGTATGCCGCTCACGGCGGAGGAACTCTACCCGCGCCAAGAGGACCATTACAACGTGGAACGCTGTGACCAGATTTGCCCGCATGAGGACATTATCGCCAAAGTCCGCGCCGGACTGCCCGACGAGGATACCCTCTATGACCTCACGGAACTGTTCCGCATTTTCGGCGATTCCACCCGGGTGCGGATACTGTATCTGCTGTTCGCGTCGGAAATGTGCGTGTGCGATATGGCCGCGCTGTTAGGGCTGACGCAGTCGGCGGTGTCGCACCAGTTGCGGGCCTTGAAGAACGTGCGGCTTGTCAAGGCGCGGCGGGAGGGGAAAACCGTCTTCTATTCCCTCGCCGACGACCATGTGAAAACGATTATCGACCAAGGCTTAGAGCATGTGCGGGAGTAACCGCGAAAGGAGGCTCCTTTATGGGTTCTTTTAGCGCCATAGACGGAAATTTATTGCTTTGGATACAGAAACACGCCCGCGGGAACGGTTGGAACTTCTTTTGGATAGCGGTCACGTCGCTGGGAAACGCGGGGATTGTATGGCTTGCGCTGTCGGCGGCGTTACTGTGCCAGAAGCGCACCCGCGACGCCGGACAAGCCGCGCTGTTATCCATGGGCCTGTGCTTTCTGCTCTGCAACGTCATCTTGAAGAATCTGGTAGCGCGGACGCGTCCCTATGACGCCATCCCGGAACTGTCCACGCTGATACCTCATCCGACCGACTACTCCTTCCCGTCCGGACATACCACCGCGTCCTTCGCCTGCGCGCTCGTACTCTTCGGTATGCTCCCGAAAAAGTACGGCGTCCCGATACTGTGCCTAGCGGTCTTGATTGCGCTGTCGCGGCTGTACGTGGGGGTGCATTACCCCTCGGACGTGCTCGGCGGTATGCTGATAGCCGTCGGCGTGTCGACGTTCGTCCTGTACCTCTGGCGCGAACGCTGAAACCATACGCCCCCGCCCCCTTATCCGGCGGGAGCGTTTTTTATAAAAGGGAAAGTTGATAGCGGTCATTTTCCGCGTTTTTTGCAAGGTGGGGATATTTGTCATCTATAGACAACGCTTCCTCAAAATATCCTCTTGCGGCGTCTCGGTTACCCCTGTCACATTCAAAAACTCCTAAATTATAGCAGGTTGACGCTAAATCCGGTTCAAATGCGGTAGGGTTTGATTCTACTAAACACCTCCGGATTTTTAGTGCCTCCTGATAATTCCTTTCGGCTTCATCCATCTGCTTTGTATCATGTAATAGGGTAGCTAGGTTGTTATAGGCTTTTGCTAAATCGGGTTGAACGACATAAGGAAAAATTTCTGACAGACACAGAAAAATATCCAGTGCTTCTTGGTAATATTGTTTTGCTTCTTCTATTCGTCCTGTAACGGATAGCAGATTCGCCAGATTGTCACAGGATTGAGCTACAGAGGACGCAAATACGACGTTATCTTGTGTGAGACGCCGCCGAATTTCTAATGCTTTCCTGTGGCATTGCTCTGCTTCCTTTTTGCGGTTTGTAACGTTCAATAGCTCTCCCAGATTGTTAAGGGAATGCGCCAAACCCGGCTCAAATTGCATAGGATTGACTTTCGCCAGACGCTTATAGATTTCCAATGCCTTCCGGTAATGCTGCTCTGCTTCCTCGTAGCAGGTGCTTTTATGATAACACACGCCGATTCTGTTTTGCAACCGCGCCCATACCGTCTTGCCGGGGTCATGCAACGTATAGAAACGCTCCAGCCAGTGACCGAGTTCAATTCCATCGTCGTACAGGTGTTGCTCCCTCAGAAACCACATATAATGCAACAGCGAATCCGGCGCCATGTCGTACTTTTGCGACAAACGCTGGATTTCCTCATAGGCCGCCGTCTTTTCACGGACTATCAGCGGCGTGACGGTTTGCGCGTCGAGTTCCGCGATACGCTTTTCCTGTTCGCGGATAAGTTCCCGGATACCGTCAAGGCCCTTATCCGCCGCCGCTTCCCGGTCGGACAGTTCCGCGTCCTCACGACGAAACGCCCCGTGCCGTATCAGCTCAATATGCAGATGGCTTAGAATCACGTCAAGATTGTCGTAAGCGTTCACATACTGTTTCAGCTCCGTTTTGAGCCGCTCCTTAAATTCCGCGACGCGCAAGTCGCCGGAAACGTCCAGAAAATACGGGATAATCACGGGCTTTCCGCTCTCCCGACAGCATTTCAACGCAAGATTAAACTCCGCCTCCATATATTCGCCCAGACGCCGCCCGATAAGGAGTACGAAAAAGCGGCTTTTCGTGATTTCCTCGTTATAAGGCAGTTGCGAACCGCCCTCATAGTACGCCCGCGACATGGTTTCCGGGCGATACCAGACAATGCGCACGCCGTCGCGCTCATGCGCCTGATTGAGCGTGTCAAAATATTCGGCGATTTGTCCGCGCTCAACCTCGAACTCTTTCACGGATGACGCGACAAATATCCGCACGACTTCCTTTTCGCGTTCCGTAAGCGCCGCCCCCTTTCGCGCCGTTACGACGTTGCAACCGCGTTTTCGCGCCGTTTCGACGCTTTCCAGTATACGGACGCTTTGCGGCTTTGTCAAGGGCGCGGACGCGAAAAAAACGGACGGGACGCTTTCGCCCCGTCCGCTTGACGCGTTCGCTGTGGTCACGCTGTTCGCTTACTTGGTCACAACCAACTGATTCTCTTCCAGCGCGAGTTTCGCCGTGTCGCCTTCTTTCAGGACGCCTTCGAGCATACGTTCCGCGACCGCGTCCTCCACCTTGTTCTGGATAGCGCGGCGTAACGGACGGGCGCCATACTTGCTGTCAAAGCCCTCCTTGGCGAGTTCCGCGACCGCTTCCTCCGTCGCCTCTAACCGAATGCCCATAGCGCTCATACGCTCGGAAACGGTATTGAGCATACGCCGGGCGACTTCCTGAATATCCGCTTGCGTCAGGGCGCGGAATACGATAATATCATCGATACGGTTCAGGAACTCCGGGCGGAACGTCTGACGCAGTTCGCCCATAACGGTTTCCTTGGCCTTCTGGAACGCGGTCTCCTCGTCCTTGGCGGCGTCGGCGTCGTGCGTAAAGCCTAACTTCGTCCCGGCGGCGGTCAGACTGCGCGCCCCGATGTTGCTGGTCATGACGATGATGGTATTCTTGAAGTCCACGGTACGCCCTTGCGAATCGGTTACGCGTCCGTCGTCAAGGATTTGCAAGAGGATATTCCACACGTCTTCGTGGGCCTTCTCGATTTCGTCGAACAGTACCACGGAATAGGGTTTCCGGCGGACTTTTTCGGTAAGCTGTCCGCCCTCCTCATGTCCGACGTAACCCGGAGGCGAGCCAATCAGACGCGAGACGGTGTGACGCTCCATATACTCGGACATGTCAATCCGAATCATGGCGCTTTCGTCGCCGAACATGACTTCCGCAAGCGATTTGCAGAGTTCCGTTTTCCCGACGCCCGTGGGGCCTAGGAACAGGAAGGAACCCGTAGGACGGCGGGGGTCTTTCAGTCCGACGCGTCCGCGACGTATCGCACGCGCCACCGCCCGGACGGCTTCATCCTGTCCGACAACGCGCTTGTGCAAGGTCTCTTCCATGTGCAACAGGCGTTCGCCCTCGTCCTCGGTCAGACGCGTGACGGGGATTCCCGTCCACCCGGACACGACTTCCGCGATGTCCTCCGCGTTTACGTCCCGATGTTCGCGGGCGCTCTTACGGCGTCTGTCGCG
>JAFSOM010000457.1 GCA_017447005.1 Oscillibacter sp. | reverse complement strand
GAAAGTTTCCATGAAAGAACTGCCCGTCTTATTGACGGTCACGCTGTCGCTGGTTTTTCTTGTCGCCTGCGGCGCGTCGCGGGAGGCTTCCGCGCCGGATAATATGGCGATTGCAGAGCGCGTTTCCGCAAGACTGCAACAAATGACGGGGGAAACGTCGGTATCCGTTCAGGCGGAGCGTCACGGAAACCGCATAGATTACGCAATTCAGGGCGAAGCGGACGGAAACCGGGCGCTCGTACTGGCCGCGTGGTATGACGCGGACGGGAGAATGCTGGGCGCAAGCCGCGGGGACAATGGAACGATTTCTGTGGAGGACGGCGCGCATATGTACCGGGTGTTTCTTCTGGACGCAACCAGTTATGAACCGCTATGCCGCGCATGGAGCGGCGAGATGGATTCCCGCCCCGCGTCCATGCCGCAGACCGGATGGACGACCGCCGTCCCCGCCGCGTACAGGACGACGGCGAAACACGCGGGAACTGTGGAGCGGCTGGACTACGACACGAAAGATTACGCCCGCGGCGGCGGGGACATCCGGAAAACGGCCTATGTCTATCTGCCGCACGGCTACGACGCGGAGGACGCCGCCACGCGCTATGACATTGCGTATCTTATGCATGGTTGGGGCGGTTCGGCGGGCGAATATTTCAATATCGGAACGCTAAAGGAAACCTTTGACAACCTGATGGAAAAGGGCGACATGAAACCGACGATTCTGGTTTCCGCCACGTTCTACAATGAAAACAGTAACCGTGATTTCAGCGGCTCCATTGCTGAACTGCGGGCTTTCCACAATGACTTTGTAAACGCCCTCATGCCCGCCGTGGAGGGGAAATACCGCACTTACGCAAATTCAACTTCCCCGGAGGATTTGAAAGCGTCCCGCGACCACCGCGCTTTCGGGGGCTTCTCCCTCGGCTCCGTCACCACTTGGATGGCGTTCTGCTATGATTACGACTATATCCGCTATTTCGCCCCTATGAGCGGCTCCTGCTGGTATTACGGAACATACGGCGATTTCCAGACCGTGAAGAACGTCGCTTTCATTGAGAGTCTTGTCAAGGAGCAACATCTCGATGAACGCGGCTATTTCATCTATCACGCCGTCGGGACGCTGGATTCCGTGAAAAGCCAGACGCTTATGCAGGCGGAGGAAATGCTCGCAAGGGGCGACGTGTTTACGCCAGAACTTATCAGAAGGACGGCGGCTATCACGATATGAACGCGGTACAGGAATATCTTTATAACGCGCTTCCGTTGTTTTTCCCCGGAGGCAAGACGCCCGTCGCGGCGTCCGCGCCTGTCACGGAACGCACGACGGTGGGAAACATAAAAAGCCTTCCTGCGTTCGGCGATTTCGGGCGGCTTCTGTTCCCCGTTGACCGCAACGTCCCGGACAGTTACACGCTCGCGGACGTTTCGACAAGCGGCGTATACGTCTGGTATCACAACATTCGCGCCGAAAAAACCGCGGAGATTGTCAATTATCTGAAAGAACAGTCGGAGGGCGGAAAGCGGGTATTTTACCCGATTTATTCCGAAACGGAAATGGACGCGGACACGAGCAAACGGGATACGGGATTGTTTTTCTTCCGCGGCAATGATGGCGCGCCTTTCGCGGTCTGCAACGCGGGCGGCGGGTTTATGTACGTCGGAGCTATGCACGACAGTTTTCCTCACGCGCTGGAACTGTCAAAGAAGGGCTATAACGCCTTCGCGCTGATTTACCGTCCCGATGACGCTTATGAGGATTTAGGGCGGGCGCTTTGTTTTATCCGTGACCACGCGCAGGAACTCGGCGTCAATCCTGACGGCTATTCCCTCTGGGGCGGGAGCGCGGGGGCGCGTATGGCGGCGGCGCTGGGCAACGCGGACGGATTGCGGCAGTATACGGGCCGTGCGGATATTCCGCAGGCGGCGGCGGTCGTCATGCAGTACACGGGCTATTCTTCGGCTTCCCGCGCCGACGCGCCGACTTACGCCAACTGCGGAACCCGTGACGGTATCGCAAGTTGGAGAACAATGGAGAGCCGGTTAAACGCGCTTTCCGGCTATGGCATTCCGACGGAGTTTCACGCCTACGAGGGACTGCCGCACGGTTTCGGCATTGGTACGGAGACGGTCGCGGAGGGCTGGATTGACGATGCCATAGCGTTTTGGGAAGCGCGGAGACAGGCCGCGTCTCCGTAAAAAGCGGTAAAGCGTACCCGCAAACCCGGATAAAGCGTCTGAAAAATGACGGGCGTTTTATACGGGTAAAAGTCAATATATCTTGATTTTTTGTCACTATTCTGATATGCTTCCGGTCAGGAGGTGTTGTCATGGAGAAAAAGCGCGTCGCGGCGGAACGGACGCGGCGGAAAATCATGGACGCGGCGGAGAAACTGATTTCGGAGCGCGGTTTCGACAACGTGACTGTGGACGAAATCACGGCGGAGGCGGGCGTGTCCAAAGGGAGCTTCTACACGTATTTCAAGCGCAAGGAAGACGTGGTGGGGAAGATTGCGCACGAACATTTTGAGGACGTGCGGGAGCGTTCCGACGGACTGAAAAGCGGCGTATGCGACAAAATCGCCGCGTTTCTGACGGAATCCATGAAGTATATCGTCAAATCCGGCGTCAAACTCTCTCAACAGTGGCTGAAATGCGGCATGGAGCCGGAACTGACAACGGACGTTTCCAATAAATTCGCCTACGATATGCGCGTTGTCCGGGAGATTTTAGACGCGGCGGTGAAGTCCGGGGAACTTGCGCCGGACACGCCCGCGAAAACGATAGCCCGGCTTGTGACGGTGGAGTATTACGGCGCGGTCGCCTGCTGGGGCCTTACGGACGGCGCGCTTGACCCGGTGGAGTTATTGGAGAATTACTGCGCGGTTCAGCTTCGCCCGTCCCTTCGGGAATACGCGACGGGAGAATCCCGCGCTAACCGGACGGAAAGCGCGGAGATTGCGGAAGTTCAGGAAAGGAGTTTGAGCGTGGAAGAGACGGTTTTGGAGCGCTCAGAAAAATTCTGGGACGCGCTGGAGGCCGCCGATACGGAGGGAATGCGGGCGATTGCGGCGCCGTCCTGCATGTTCGTGCATATCGGCGTCACCTGCGGGCTGGATGAGGAAATGCGATGTTTCACGGACAGGATTTTCATTCCCACGAAAGTGAAAATCAACAGCCAGACAACAAACGTCTACGGGGATACCGCCGTCGTCATTACGGACTGCAATTACACGCTTCTGCTGAACAATGAGGAGACTACCCATCATTTCGCCGTAACGGAGGTATATGTCCGTATGGACGGCGCGTGGAAACTGGTACAGCTTTCCTTTACCGCGCTGGTTTACTGATTTCAACGGAACCATGAGGAGGGAAATTATAAGGAGTCACGGATTGACAAAATTCATGAGCCTGTTTCTGACGGCGGCGCTCTGTCTGACGCTGGCGGCCTGCGGAAACAGTCCGGCTATGGACGCCGCCGCGCCGGAAGTGTTTTTTACGTCTGACATTTCGTCGGCGGGACTGATAAAAGCGTATGAGGCTCTGAACTGGACGCCGACCGGAAAAACAGCGGTGAAACTGTCCACGGGCGAACCGCCCAACAGAACTATCTGCGGGCGGATTTAATTTCCGGTTTGATTCAGTCCTTTGACCCGGTAGCGTTAGACCAAGCCTGTGTGGATTTAGTGTACGCGTCCCCGGACGGCGCGTCTTTGATTCAACGGATGGAGCGTCAACACGGCGTTCACGCGCTGGAACACGGAGAGGAAATCGGCCTGGCAGTCGGGCTTACGAGTTGGTAAATCTGGATGGCTGAAATTCTTCACAGAGAGTTCGTTTATCTCTGGCGCTATTTTGAACTCCAACTCCGTCAAATCGCCTTCTATTGGATACTGAGCATGGCGATTGGCTCCGCCGTTTCCGTGTTCGCAAAGGACGGCATTCACCGGATGTTCCGCAATCTGCGGAATCGCGGCGTTTACGCTCACGGCCCCGCGATGAAAATCACGAATCTGGGCGCGGTCAAGATTGTCCTCGGCGCGAAGAATTTCGCGCTGTACTGGGCCTTTACGGTCCTGTTCGCCCTGCTGACGGGCTGGCTTGTCAACATCACACTTTGAGACGTGACAGCTAAAACGAGGATGGAGGAAAGCGGACATCAATCCGGCTTTCCTCCATTCGCTGTCAGCGGTTATTCGCTCAGGCTCTCCCCGTTAGAGGCAATCAGCTTTTTGTACCAGTGGAACGAATCCTTGCGGTAACGCTTCAAATCCTTCAGGTCGAACTCGTCCCGGTTGACAAAGATAAACCCGTACCGTTTCCGCATACCCTCATGGGTGGAAATCAGGTCAATGGCGGACCACGGGCAGTAGCCGACCATTTCCACGCCGTCGGCAAGCGCCAGCTTCATTTGCTCAATGTGGTTGCGCAGGTACGCGATACGATAGGGGTCATGGACGCTTCCGTCCGCTTCCAGCGCGTCATACGCGCCCAGACCGTTCTCGGTAATCAGAATCGGCAGATGATAGCGCGACCAGACTTCCCGGAGCGTGGCCCGGAAACCGACAGGGTCAATCTCCCAGCCGAACTCGGTTTTTGGCGTGTACTCGTTGCGGCTTCCTTTGAACGCGCCGGGAATGTCCATGCCGGACTGCTGGTCAGCCTTTTTCCCGGAACCGGACGCCGTTTCCGGCGTTTCGCCCAGCATGAGCGCGTCCGCCTGTACGGCGGCGGTATTGTAGTAGTTGAACGCGATGAAGTCCGGCTTCGCCGCTTTCATAATCTCCATATCGCCGTCGACAATCGTCGGAAGCGCGTCGTTATCCGCCAGCCATGACCCGACAATGGAGGTATAGTAGCCGT
>JAFSOM010000456.1 GCA_017447005.1 Oscillibacter sp. | reverse complement strand
GCTGGCCCGGGACTGCGCCGCCAAAGGCTACGGCCCCGCCAAAATCCGCGCCAAACTCTATGAAAAAGGCGTCCCGAAAGAGTTATGGGACGCGGCGATGTCGGATTTGCCGGACGGTCACGCGCAAATTGACGCGTATCTGTCGCGGAAGCTGTCCGGGACGCCGGACGCGGATACCAAACGGCGGCTGACGGCGTCCTTATTGCGGCGCGGGTTCTCGTGGGACGACATACGTGCCGCGTGGGGACGCGTCGGGGAGGATATGGAGGAGTAATGCCCTACAAAATATCGTTTATTTCACTCGGTTGCGCGAAAAATCAGGTGAACTGCGAACAAATGATGGCCCTTGTCGCCGACGCCGGGCATACGATACAAATCGAGCCGGAGGGCGCGGATGTCGTCGTCGTGAACACGTGCGGGTTTCTGGCGTCGGCGTGTGAGGAGGCCATTGAAAATATTCTGGAAATGGCGGAGTTGAAACGCGCCGGACAGATTAAGAAGATTCTCGTCACGGGTTGTATGGCGCAACGCTACCAACGCGACGTTTTGCGCGAATTGCCGGAGATTGACGGCCTTCTCGGTACGGGTAGCTATGACCGTATCGCCGACGCGATAACGGAAGTCATGCAAAAGGGCGCGAAACCCTGTCATATGGGCGACATTGACGCCGCGAATCAGAGCGGGGAGCGGATTCTTTCAACGCCGCCGTGGTACGCGTGGTTACGTATCGCGGAAGGGTGCAGTAACCGTTGCGCCTACTGCGTGATACCGTCCATCCGGGGCCGCTACCGGAGCCGCGCTATGTCGGACGTACTCGAAGAGGCGGCGGAACTGTCCGACGCGGGCGTAAAAGAATTAATCGTTATCGCGCAAGACATCACGCGCTATGGCGTCGACCTGACCGGGAAACGTCAGCTTGCCGAACTCCTGCGGGAACTGTGCAAGCTCAATTTCCACTGGATACGCCTGCACTACCTCTATCCCAGCGGCATTACGGAGAAACTCATTGACACGATTGCCAGTGAGCCGAAAATACTGCCCTATCTTGACATTCCCATACAGCACTGCAACGACGGCATTCTGAAGGCCATGCGCCGCCGGGATACGAAAGCCAGTCTGACGGCGATACTCCGCAAGTTGCGGGAACGCATTCCGGGCTTGGTATTGCGTACCAGTATCATTACAGGCCTGCCGGGAGAGGATGAAGCGGCGTTTGAGGAGTTATGTGAATTTCTGCGGGAACAGAAAATCGAACGTGCGGGCGTATTCCCGTTTTCGCCGGAGGAAGGCACCCCGGCGGCGGAGATGTCGTACCCGGACGCGGAGATAGCCAAGCGCCGCGCCGAACTCGCCGTTGACGTACAGTCGGAGATTATCGACGCGTACAACGCGGCGGCGCTAGGATCCGTGCGTGAGGTGTTATGCGAGGGCTTCGACGGGCAACGCTACTACGGGCGGAGTTACGCCGAATCGCCGGACATTGACGGGCGGATTTGGTTCACGTCGGACAGGGACATCACGCCCGGGACATTCGTTGCCGTCCGCCTGACGGATACCATGGACGGCGAATTAACGGGCGAATCTGACGGCGTCCCGACAGAGGAATCGGACGGCGTCCCGCCGGAATCGGACTGCGAAACAACCGGAGAGGAAGAAAGGAAGTTGCAATGAATCTGCCGAACAAACTGACCCTGCTTCGGATACTCCTAATCCCCGTGTTCATGGTCATTCTGTACTGGGGATTCCCCGGCGCGGAGTACGTCGCCCTACTCGTGTTCATTATCGCCAGTCTCACGGACATGCTCGACGGCAAAATCGCCCGGAAATACAATCTCATCACGGATTTCGGCAAATTCGCCGACCCGTTAGCGGACAAAATGCTGGTAACGGCGGCTATGCTGTGGTTCGTGGAATGCGGCAAAATGCCCGCGTGGGCGCTGTTAATCGTGATTTGCCGGGAGTTTGCGGTCAGCGGCTTACGCATGGTCGCGGCGGACAAAGGACGCGTTATCGCGGCGGGCTGGTCGGGGAAGGTCAAGACTGCCGCCACGATGGTGTGTATTGTCCTGATGTTCCTGCCTATACCGACGTTTTTGAATACGCTTTGCGTCTGGGTGATAGCCCTGACGACGCTGTATTCCGGCGTGGAATACTTCGTCAAGAACGCCGACGCGCTGTCGGATATGTAAAGCGAAAGCCATTCCCAATCCGCAAGGATACGGGAACGGCTTTTTTGATTTGATTCCGCCGGACTTTTCCGACGTTGCAAACCACGTTACGCCGAAAACAATACCAGAAAGCGCGTTACGGCGACAACAATACCGGAAAGCGCGTTATGACGACAACAATACCGGAAACCGGATTACGCGGGGGATTCGGCTTTCGGTTCGCCGGACGGCTTTTCCGGTTCGTCGTCTTGGTCAAGCAGACGCAGGCCCGCCGTACTCGTCACGGGCAACGAAAAGACAATCGACTTGGCTTCCGATTCCATGCCCGCCTTTTGCATGACAGACTGCATAATCGCGTTTTTCCCGGCGGTTTTCGTGACGATAAGCGTAATATCCTTCTCCGACGCCAGAGAAATGCCGAGAAACTTCTCCGCCCGTTCCATACCCGTCCCGCGGGCGTGAAGAACCGTACCGCCATGCGCGCCCGCCTCCCGCGCCGCGTCCATGACAAGTTCGTTGTATCCCTGATTGCTGATGATAATCAACAGTTCCCGGTTGGTGCCCTGCATAACGCTTTCCGCTCCCTTCTTCCAGTTCTGCCCGTCCGTGAAGAACCGTAACTCCCGCTTGCCGCCGATACTGCTCATGGGCACGATGAACGCGATACCCGTACCGGGCACGTCAATGCGGATTTTCTGCTCAAGGTCGCGCTTGACGGTTTTCCACGTGTTTTCCGTGACGATAGAGAGGCATACGGCGCGTTCCGAACCCGTCAGGCCCAATAAGCCTAATAATTCGCCGCTCGCGGTGCCGTGACCGAGCGCAATCATGTTGACGTAAATCTGGTGCAGACGGTACAGCGAAATGACATCCCGAAGGCGTTTCCGGTCTATGACCGTTAGCATGAAATACAAAGCCGTGTCCCTCCCTTACAGTTCGATGATGGCGTAATTGTCCAGCGCGGCGAACTCGTCCTCTTCCACAGGCGCCGCGACCCCGCCGCCACGCGCTTTCAGACGGTAAGCCAGTCCGAGAAGCTGGATTGCGATTAACGGCGTCATGGCTACCATGGACACCACGCCGAACGCGTCCGTAACGACGTTTCCGCCCACCGCCACGCACGCGCCCGTAGCGAACGGCAACAGAAACGTCGCCGTCATAGGGCCGGACGCCACGCCGCCCGAGTCAAACGCGATAGCGGTAAAGATGTCGGGCACGAAGAACGTCAGCGCGATGGCGAGCGCGTAGCCGGGGAGCAGGAAATACATCACGGGCAATCCGGTCAGGACGCGGAACAGCGCGAGGCCTATGGAAATGCATACGCCGATGGACAAAGTGCGCTGTAACAAGGCCCCCGATACGGCGCCGTTGGTGAGTTCCTCCACCTGACGCATGAGCACGTAGACGGCGGGTTCCGCCTTGACGATGTAGTAGCCGATAAGCATTCCAACCGGGATGACAATCCAGCGGTAGGGCAATTCGGCGAGCGTCTGTCCGAGATAGCTTCCGGCGGGCATGAATCCCACGTTGACGCCCGTCAGGAATACGACCAGCCCGACGTAGGTGTAAATTAAGCCAATTCCAATGCGGATAAGCGTATTTTTGCCGAGATGAAGGCTGACTATCTGGAATACGCCGAAGAATGCGGCGATAGGGAGCAACGCCGACGCGATTTCATGAAGGTAAGTAGGGAACGCCTCCAGAAAGAGTTCCCGTAGCTCAATGGAATGCGCGATAGTGGGAACGACGGTTTCCGTATAGTCGGCGCTGTCCGGGCGGTAGATAAGGCTGAGAATCAGTACGGCGATAATCGGCCCCACGGAACACAGGGAAATTAGGCCGAAACTGTCGTCCGCCGCGTGACGGTCGCTCCGGATAGCGGAAATGCCGATACCGAAGGCCATAATAAATGGCACGGTCATAGGGCCTGTCGTGACGCCGCCGGAGTCGAACGCCACCGCCAAGAAATCCGACGGCGTGAAGAGCGTCAGGAGAAAGAGCAGGGCGTAGGACGCTATCAGCATAGTACGCAGACGCACGCCCAGCAGAATGCGCAGTAAGGCCAGCACGAGGAACAGTCCCACGCCGCCGGCGATGGAGAATATCAGCGCGTTGTTCGGGATGGACTGCACCTGATTCGCCAATACCTGCAAATCCGGCTCCGATACGGTAATCAGGAATCCCAGAAAGAAGCCAATCAGGAGAATGAGCGGAAGATTCCGGGTTTTGGTAATGCGCGCCCCCATGTGCTGTCCCATGGGTTCCATGGACAGTTCCGCGCCGAGCGTGAAGAACATATTCCCCACAATCAGCATGAAGCCGCCGAAGAGAAACGCCAGCAGTACGCTGGTAGTGACGGGGGCAATCGTGAGCGACAGAATCAGCACAATGGCGACTACCGGAAGCGTCGCCGCTATCGCCTCGTCCAGCTTTTCCATCAGTTTTGTTCGATACACAATCCTCTCCCCTTAATTTCCGGAATTTCGCCCGATTTTTGGCGTTCACCTCAATGATACCATATTCCCGCCGCAATAGCAAGAAAGAATTTTATTACGTATGCGTACACGGTTTCTTGGCAAGTTGCGCGTAGTCGAACCCCTCCCCCTGCCCTCTCCCCTTTCAGGGGCGGGGGAACAAAATCCGAAAGGCCGATAAGAAAACAAATTCCAATCGGAAACGCGCTAAAAAACCAAAATTTAAGATTCCACGCGTATTTGAGCGTACCCCCGCCCCTGAAAGGGGAGGGGGACAGGGGGAGGGGATTTGAGAGCGGATGTTCGCTCGACAATAAATCCTTTAGGCGTACAACCTACCTTTCGCCGCGCTTACGCTTTCAACAGGGCAATCAAGGCGTCGCCGCACTCGTCCGTTGTCGCCGCGCCGCCTTGGTCCGGCGTCAGGGATTCCCCCTTGACTAACAATTCCTCAATCGCCGCAATGATTTTGCGTCCCCAGTTCTCATAGCCGAGGAAGTCCAGCAGTTGCGACGCCGACCAAATCGCCGCCAGCGGGTTTGCGATACGCCGTCCGGCGATGTCAGGCGCGGAGCCGTGGATAGGCTCGAACATGGACGGGAATTTCCGTTCCGGATTCAGATTCGCGCCCGCCGCCAGACCCATGCCGCCCGCAATCGCCGCGCCCAAGTCCGTGAGGATGTCGCCGAACAGATTGGAGGTCACGACGACCTGAAAGCGTTTCGGATTCTTGACCATGAACATCGACGCGGCGTCCACCAGTAACGAATACGTTTTTACGTCGGGATACTCCCGCCCGACTTCCGCGAAAATCTTGTCCCAGAACACCATCGAATAGTTGAGCGCGTTTCCCTTGCTGATACTCGTCAGCGTCTTTCCTTCTTTCCGCGCCAGCTCGTAGGCGTAACGGATAACGCGTTCACAGCCGTGACGGGAGAATACGCCGTCCTGAATCACGACTTCCCGGGGCGTGTCGGGGTAAAGCCACGCGCCTTGTCCGCTGTACTCGCCCTCGCTGTTTTCGCGGATAAAGACCATGTCAATATCCTCCGGCGACGCGTCTTTGAGCGGACAGTTGGCGCCTTTGAGCAGTTTCACCGGACGCAGATTGATGTACTCGTCAAAGTCGTGACGGATACGTAAGAGCAAATCCCGCAGGGAAATATGGTCGGGAACGCCCGGATAGCCCGCCGCGCCCAGCAGAATCGCCTCATAGTTTTTCAGCGTCTCCAAGCCGTCGGCGGGCATCATCTCCCCGGTTTTCAGATAGTATTCGCAACCCCACGGATATTCCGTGAAGTCAAACCGGAAACCGCCGTCCAATTCCGACACGGCTTGCAAAACTTTGATTTCCTCCCGTACCACTTCCGGCCCGATACCGTCTCCGGCTATCACGGCGATTTTGTATGTTTTCACTTGCGTTTCCTCCTTGTTTCGTCTCGTACCGCGTTAAGGTTACGTCTTGTACCGCCCGGACACAGTACGCTATTCCCGCAGGACGCCGGACGGATTCCCCGCCGCGCTTTCCTCATCCGCGCCATTTTACCGCAGTTTCGCCGGAAAGACAAGAGCGCAATGACGCCGCCGCTTTTGTGTATGTGTGTAGCAATCGTTGGTAAGTTGCGATTTTCGCCCTCATCCGGCGCTGCGCGCCACCTTCCCCCGTAGACGGGGGAAGGACAAAATTGAAAGCGTTTGCGTTTAAAATTTCCCGCACAGATGACGGGTTCAACCCTCTGATTTTTATGAAAAACGTTGCAAATTTACCCTTCCCCCGGAACGGGGGAAGGTGGCGCGTAGTGCCGGATGAGGGCAAGTTTCCGCCGCGCCAACGAAAACTTTACGCATACGCTTTTGTTGAAAATGCTAAACGCAAGAGAAACTGGAGAGCGTAATTTTATTCATGATTGCCCGATAAAATATCGAGAATGCGGATTGACAAACGGATGAAAAAGCGCTAAACTCACAGATACTTAAACCGTTGATGCGGAGATTAAACCTGTTGCGCCCCCACAGAGAGTCCGGGAAGCTGAGAGCCGGACGGAATGCGGACAGGCAAATGGACCGCGGAGGGCATGGGGAACGGCGTTTACGCGCTTAGTATTCCGTGACGTGTGGGCATACGTCAGTTGCCGGGGATATGCTGGTATCCCGCAAAGCGCGCGCCGCGAGACGCGAATCAAGGTGGCACCGCGAGTTTTTACTCGTCCTTGACAAATTCTTTTGTCGGGGACGTTTTCTTTTTGTCCCCGACGCTATAAGGGGGCGTTTTTCATGTACTTTCCCACACTGCCACAGGCCCGGGAACTGCTTGACCAAGGCCAATATCGCCGGATTCCCGTCAGCCGCGAAATTCTGTCCGACTTCACATCCCCTATCCAAGTCCTGCGGATTCTGCGGAACGTCGGTCATCACTGTTTCCTGCTGGAATCGGCGGAGGATAACCAACGCTGGGGACGCTTTACGTTTCTGGGCTTTCATCCCGCGCTGGAAGTGACCTGCGCCAACGGAATCGTGCGTTTTCGGAGCGGGAAACATTGCAGTGAGGAGGAGCGCACGGAAACGGCGAAACATCCGGGAACGCTTCTGCGGGATTTGCTTTCCCGTTACAAAAGCCCGAAAATTCCGGGGCTTCCTTCCTTTACGGGCGGCCTCGTCGGCTACTTCTCCTACGATTACGTGAAATACGCCGAGCCTTCCCTGACGCTGGACGCCAAGGACACGGAAGGCTTTCAGGATATGGACTTTATGCTGTTCGACAAGGTCATCGCGTTTGACCACTACCGGCAACGGCTGATTTTCATCGTCAACGCCGACGCGGAGAATTTAGAGGCGTCTTACGCGGAGGCCTGCCGGGAGTTGGACAGTCTGGTAGACCTGATACGGTACGGACAGCCCGCGAAGGATACGCCCGGTAAGCTGACATCCCCGCTCCGGCCTCTGTTCAGCGAAACCGAATACTGCGGCATGGTCGAACGGGCGAAAGCGTATATTCGGGAAGGCGATATTTTTCAGGTCGTGCTCTCCAACCGTCTGGAGGCGGACTATGAAGGCTCTCTGCTCAACGCCTACCGGATACTGCGGGCGTCAAATCCGTCGCCGTATATGTTCTATTTTTCCAGTGACAACATGGAACTTGCGGGGGCGTCGCCGGAAACGCTGGTCAAACTGGAAAACGGTATCCTGCATACGTTTCCCTTGGCGGGCACGCGTCCGCGGGGGGCCACGCCCAAAGAGGACGCCGCCTTGGAACGCGAATTGCTCTCCGACGAAAAGGAACTGGCGGAGCATAATATGCTCGTGGACTTGGGCCGGAATGATTTGGGGAAAATCAGCGAGTTCGGCTCCGTGGAAGTGGAAAAGTATCTGCAAATCGAACGCTTTTCGCACGTCATGCACATCGGGTCGACGGTGAAAGGGCGCATTCGTCCGGAACGGGACGCGGTCGACGCCGTAGACGCGATTCTCCCGGCGGGTACGCTCTCCGGCGCCCCGAAACTCCGGGCCATGGAGATTATCAACGAACTGGAAAACAATAAGCGCGGCGTTTACGGCGGCGCGATTGGCTACTTGGATTTCGCCGGGAATCTCGATACGTGTATCGCTATCCGACTGGTATTCAAGAAAAACGGAAAGGTCTTTATCCGTTCCGGGGCGGGGATTGTCGCCGATTCCGTGCCGGAAAAGGAGTATCAGGAATGCGCCAACAAAGCGAAGGCCGTCATAGAGGCCCTGCGAATCGCGGAAGGAGACGAAACGTTATGATACTGCTGATTGATAACTATGACAGTTTCGCCTACAACCTCTATCAAGCGGTGGGCGCGCTCAATCCCGATATTCGCGTTGCGCGGAATGACGCGCTGACCGTGGAGGACATCCGGGCTATGAGACCGGAACGCCTGATTTTATCGCCGGGGCCGGGGCGTCCCGCCGACGCCGGAATCTGCGAAGAGGCGGTACGGGAACTGGGCGGGGAGATTCCCATTTTGGGCGTATGCCTCGGACATCAGGCGATTTGCGAGGCATACGGCGCGACGGTCGGCTACGCCAAACGCCTTATGCACGGCAAACAGTCCCGCGTATCGCTGATAAGCCGCTATCCGCTGTTCGCCGGGTGCGGCCCTATGGAACTGGTGGGACGCTATCACTCCTTGGCGGCGCTGGAAGAGACGTTGCCGGACTGCCTGACGGTCACGGCGAAGGCCGACGACGGGGAAATTATGGCGGTACGTCATAAGGACTATCCCGTGTTCGGATTGCAATTCCATCCGGAATCCATTCTGACCCCGGCGGGAAATACCATATTGCGGAATTTCATGGAACTTTCATAAGGAGGCGCGAACCATGATTCAGGAAGCCATTGTGAAGATTGTCAGCAAAGAGGACTTGACCTATGACGAGGCCTATCAGGTCATGAACGAGATTATGAGCGGCGAGACGAGCGCGACGCAAAACGCGGCGTTTCTGGCGGCGCTGTCGACAAAAAGCGCACGGGCGGAGACGATACCGGAAATCACGGGTTGCGCCGCCGCCATGCGCGAACACGC